>CAZZXJ010000501.1:0-5342 GCA_964657905.1 uncultured Stigonema sp. | reverse complement strand
GATGTGCAGGCACATGTAGATTACCTGTCGCCAGTCTTGGATGCCAAAGAAGACGGCAAAAGCAACCAACAAAACAATTGAGAGTGCTTTTGCGATGTTAATCGCTGTGAGTGCTGTCACCCCGGTTTTTTCAGCGTTGGCAGTGTTTTGCATATGTAGCTCTACCAAATTTACTTCTGATCTTTAATTCTATGTTCGCCGATTAACCAGGGTTGTGCTAGCTTGGTCAACTGGCATTAGCACAACTTCGTTGATATTGACGTGAGGCGGTCGGGTGACGCAGAAAAATATCACATCGGCAACATCATCTGGTGTGAGGGGAGTTACTCCTTGGTAAACTTTTTTACCACGTTCTGTATCGCCATGAAAGCGTACCTCGCTAAATTCCGTTTCCACCATACCAGGATCAACGGAAGTTACCCGCACAGGCGTTCCCAATAGGTCTTGTTTTAAACCTTCAGAAATGGCTTGCACGGCAGCTTTGGTACCGCAATAGACATTACCACCAGGATAGGTTTGATGTCCAGCGATGGAACCCAGATTGACGACATGACCGCGATCGCGACTAATCATTCCGGGGGTGACATAGCGCGTGAGGTAGAGCAAACCCTTGATGTTGGTATCAATCATTTCTTCCCAGTCCTGAATGTTGCCTTCGTGAAGTTTGCTTAAACCTCGACTTAGACCAGCATTGTTAATGAGAATGTCGATATTAGACCAGGACGGGGGTAGGTTAAAGATGGCAGATTCTACAGCAGAACGATCACGTACATCCAGTTGTAACAAATGGATTTGTCCTGACGTTCCATGCAACGTCAGGACAAGTTGCTCCAAACGGTCCAACCGTCGTGCAGCTAAAATCAGTTTTGCACCCGCACCCGCGAACACTCTCGCACAAGCAGCACCTATACCACTGCTTGCACCAGTAATCAACACGATTTGATTTTGAATTGAAATCATCAGGAATTATGAATTATGAGTTATGAATTATAAAAAATTTTATAATTTATAATTCATAATTCATAATTTACTTCACTACTTGCAGACGCTGAGTTACCATGGTCATGCCACCTCCCCGCATGATCACGGCAGAAATCCATTGACTACCAGGGGTAGAGGGTGCGTGTCCAACTTTAAAAAGTCCGCCAGATGTAAGTAATTCCAAATCTACAGGTGTAGGGTTGAGGTATTTGTTTGGTTGGATTGGTTCTTCCAGTGCTCCTCCTAGTAGATAATCCTCACCCAATGGTTCTTGAACGATCGCGTCAAAATTAAACTGCTCCCCAACTTTTATCTGCTGTGGTAACTTGATCTCCACATGGGGAGGCTTGGTACCAGAGGTAAGTTGAGTCCGTTCAGACAAAATATCTTCGTGAAGGATTTTCGCACCTTCAATGCGCTGGCGCGATGTAATTGTGGAATTAAAAGCCACATTCCCACTGTTAGCAGAGGGTAAGCCAGTTATGGTAGTCACTGTATCGGCGAGGATCGCATTACCTTCCGACTTCCAATATTGCACCTGGGTACTATATTTCAATTGTGGATAGCGCTTCCAGAGTCCAGTCAAGGCTTTTTCCATAGTGAGGCGGTTTAATCCATCCCCTTGAGTGAAATTGGGGCTGTAGAACTGTATCACCCCTTTGACATCACCCCGGCTGGCTGCTGTATCAACTTGCGTCAACAGGTTTTTCAGTTCGGCGGGTGCATCTTGGGAGGTACTGGCTTGAGCTTGTTTCCACCCACCAGTTAAGCCGATTGTGAGGAAGAACAAAATCAGCCACCGACGTTGGGTCGAATTTGGTAGCAGTCTAAGTAGTAAGGTAATAAGGTTATGCATTGGTGATCGGTTGTTTGGCAATTTGACTACTGTAAGGTAGAGAAATTGTTTTATTTTAGTTAAGCTAGGCGCTAATACGGTAGAGGGTTTGATGGTACAAGCTCCAAAAAGATTACTAATAGCTGCCAGTGGTACTGGTGGACACTTGTTTCCCGCGATCGCACTGGCTGAACAATTGCCAGATTATCAAATCGAATGGCTCGGTGTCCCCCATCGGCTAGAGACTCAGCTTGTCCCCAAGCAGTATTCATTGAATACTATTGCAGTTGAAGGGTTTCAGCAAGGGTTGGGACTCTCGTCTCTACGCATCTTGGGGAAACTTATCAGTTCCGTTCTGTCTGTCAGGAAACTGCTGCAACAAGGGAAATTTCAAGGGGTTTTTACGACAGGGGGTTACATTGCTGGACCTGCGGTCATTGCAGCGCGTTCGCTGGGGTTACCTGTAATTCTCCATGAGTCTAACGCCTTACCTGGGAAAGTAACTCGCTTTTTTGGACCTTGGTGTAGTGCGGTAGCGGTAGGATTTGAAGTAGCTGCAAAATATTTGTCTCGCGCCAAAACTGTCTACACAGGGACTCCGGTACGTTCTCAATTTCTGGATGATGGAATTGAAGCATCGTTGGATTTAGTTATTCCTGAGGGTGTTCCCTTGATTGTTGTATTTGGTGGTAGTCAGGGTGCGGTTGCTCTCAATAAGTTGGTGCGCAGTGCTGCTAAAGCTTGGTTTGATGCAGGTGCTTGGGTTGTACATTTGACTGGCGAGCAAGACCCAGAGGCTGACAGTTTGAAGCATCCGCAGTATATTTGTTTGCCATTTTACAGTAATATGGCGGCGTTGTTGCGACGAGCTAATTTAGCGATTAGTCGTTCTGGTGCCAGTAGTTTAACGGAGATGGCGGTGTGTGGAACGCCAGCGATTTTGATTCCTTACCCGTTTGCAGCAGAAGATCATCAAACCTACAATGCGGAAGTCTTTACAAGAGTGGGTGCGGCGTTGATGTTTCAACAGTCGGAGTTGAATGCTCTTCTGTTACAAGGTAAGGTGTTGAGTTTGTTGCAGTCACGGCAAGATTTGCGCTCAATGGGGGAGAGGGCGAGGGCGATCGCTGTTCCTGATAGTGCTGAAAAGTTGGCGCAGTTGGTGCGTGAGGTGATGGGGGGATAGAAATTCGTAATTCGTAATTTGTAATTGATTTGATAAATATAAATTAATAATTACAAATTAGTTTCTGTAGGTTATTAATTACGAATTACGCATTATCAATTACGAATTATGCTGAATAGACTTCTTGCAAAAATTGGTAAACGCCCTCAGACTGGAAGTCTGGGGCTACACAAACGAAGTCCGCCTAGCCTTCGGCAACGTCTTCGACGAACGCGGACTTATAACCAAAAAGCCTGCAGAGGCAGGCTTTGTTTGTGTAGCCGCGACTTCAGTCGTTGGGTACTTTTGCAAGATGTCTAATCTACCTGGCACCGACTCTGACAAAGTCGCTTGGTTTCAGGAAATGTTGCGCTCTCTCGGCGTCAGCCGTAGTCCAGCTTTATATGATAATTTTGGTAAATCTCTTCGCTACTGGCTTGACAGGCAGGGGCATTCTCCAATTAAAACCCTAAGTTTGTTCTCTGGCGGTGGCGGACTCGACATTGCTTTTCATGATGCTGGCTTTGAGATTGTTCAGATGGTTGAACTGGAAGCTAAGTATGTGCAGACGCTAGAGAAAAACTCTCAACAAGGAAAATGGTTGCAGGGTTCTCAACCAATTTGCGTTGATATTAGAAAATTTTTTCCGAGTTCCGATCTCAAAGTAGATTTTATTATCGGTGGTCCACCTTGCCAAACGTTTTCTGCGGCTGGACGTAGAGCATCAGGCGTTGCTGGAACAAGTGATGCTCGTGGTACTCTGTTTCGGGAGTATGTCCGTTTACTTAAAACACTCCAACCAAAAGGATTCCTTTTTGAAAACGTTTATGGAATCACTGGAGCGCAAAAAGGGGAAGCGTGGAAAGAAATTCAAGCATGCTTTAAGGAAGCTGGTTACACAATTTTTTTTCGGATTCTTGATGCCGCTGACTATGGGGTATCGCAGCATCGAGAACGTTTATTTATTGTTGGATTAAGAGAAGAAAATTATCTATTTCCCTATCCAACTCATGGTTCTGATTCCCCCGATGGAGAACCTTTTTATTCAGCAGGAGACGCAGTTAAAGAAGCTGATACATCGGATGCTGATTTAGGTATTAGAGGACGCTATGGACATCTGCTTACAGATATACCGCCGGGGCTAAATTACAGCTTTTACACAGCAAAAATGGGGCATCCTAATCCGGTATTTAGCTGGCGTTCAAAGTTCTCTGATTTTCTTTACAAAGCTGATCCTGAAATGCCAGTCAGGACTCTTAAAGCACAAGGCGGGCAATACACTGGTCCTTTTAGCTGGGAAAACCGCAAATTTACAATTGCTGAGTTGAAGCGACTGCAAACAATTCCTGATGCTTATGAAATTGTGGGAAATTGCCAAGTTTGTATTGAACAGATTGGCAATTCTGTACCACCCCAGTTGGGTAGGATTTTAGCTTTGAGTATTTTGGATCAAGTTATGGGTGTGGCGCTACCATTTCCCATGTACTATTTACCAGCAAGCAAGCAACTCGGATTTAGACAGCGCAAACGGCAGCTAACAGAAATATACGCTCAAAAGGCTAAGGGAGCGATCGCACTTTCAAGAAATACTAAACAACCAACATCAAACAGCGATGTAACTGATGGGCAAGCCATGCGATTTTTGTCCTCTGATTTTGCTTGGACTGAACAGGAAGTTCCCAACAGCGTCAAGATAAATCTAAAATATGACCTGAATAATTCTTGCTGGACGATTACAGCAAAGACTACTGGTGATACCAGGGGACAAGAAAATCAATTTGTTATTGATGTATTACCTGCGCGGGGTAATGAGGATTGGGTGTTAGGCATCAGCAAAGTAAAGCTATGTGCTAACGATTTAGACCAGCATTTGTTTACAGGACTTTGGAAAGCTTTTGAGGAAAAACTCCTCGAAATCACTAGTATGGCTGATTTGGTTCAGTTGTCTGGCTATTACCAGTACAACGTGCGGATTAGTGGGGTAATGAATTTCCACCCTGAATTAAAAGTTAATCTTTTTTGGCGTGTTGTTCAATGTGTGGTGAGGGGGATAGGAGTTGCAACTCAACTATCAGCTCCAAAGCTGGCATCACTATGGGGAGTTAAGGTAGAAAATGTGTTTTCTTACCTCCAGTCCTTACGCAGTATGGGTTATGAAGTCAGAAACCACAATACCAACCCTCAAATTCCTAAAGGAGAGTATTTAATTCCTTATGCGTTTCCGACACTGACACCGAGAAGCGTACAACTCAGAAAAAACTTGGGCGATGGTGATGACTGAGCTACATGTACGGGTATTCAGGGATAAAAGTGAGCTGATACTACCTGACGGTCACAATAATTCGTAATTGATAATTCGTA
>CAZZXJ010000500.1:3789-5342 GCA_964657905.1 uncultured Stigonema sp. | reverse complement strand
ATGGCAGGCTTGCTGATTAAAGAATTGATAATTCGAGGAGATTTACAGCGTTGTCTAATTGTCGTAATCCCGACAAGAGGCACAAGGAAGAATAATCAAGTCTGGCGAATACTCTGCCAATGGTGTCATGGGAGGGAATAGCGAAGGGTTGCTTCTCATCGCGCTCCCGGAATTATCTCAGGAAAGACATAGGCTTGCAACATAGTAATAATCCCCATAATGCAAGCTAGGCTAAGGGAGTGCCAAAAGACAAATCGCAAAATTGCCCCTTCTTGACCACTCTGATTAGTTGAAGCCGTACTTACCACAATACTTTGAGCATCAATCATCTTCCCCATGACTCCTCCAGTGCTATTGGCTGTAATGATTAACGTCGGGTTAAGTCCGAGTTGCTGGGCTGTGATCTTCTGTAAGCTGCCAAATAGCACATTGCTAGAAGTATCTGAGCCTGTTAGGGCGACTCCTAACCAACCCAAAATTGGGGCGAAGAACGGATAGAGAAAACCTGTTTTGGTAAACGCTAAACCCAAGGTTGCATCCGTACCACTGTAGCGGGTGATATAACCTAGAGCCAACATACAGGCAATGGTAAATAAAGGCCAACGCATTCGCTTGAGCGTTCCTGCAATAATCCTTAATAAGACATTGAGTCGAACACGTAGATAGGCTGCACTCAGCAAAGCTGCAAAAAGAATACCAGTACCTGTAGCGCTCAGCCAATTAAACGTGTACACCGCACTTTCAGCATGTTTCGCTTTGTAATCTGGGTTTTTCCGTTGAGCCGCATCTACCTTACTTGGCACAACTGGATAGTCTCGGTAAACGACATTGTGTAGTGATGGCACTTTAATGCTAGGCGCTAAAATGGCATTATTAACACCCGGTTTACCAGTAGTCTGATAAGTTTGGAAACCTTGAATACCACCGGAAAGGAGAGCTTTGCTTTGAGGCAACCCCCAAAGAAAGACAAACAAACTCAAAAATACCCAAGGCATCCAAGCACGGGCAAGTTGGCGGGGGCTAAATTTATACCTTGTGGTTGTTTGATGCTGTTCTAGGGATAAAGCTTCTTCAGAAGGCAAATGGTCAGGCTGCGATTGAGACGCATTGCGTGGAAAATCCCAGTTGTCTATTGGTTTCCACCGTGTAGCAAAGGCAGCAGTTGCTACCAGGCTGATCAGTCCACCCGCAATATCAACGAGTTCTGGACCAATAAAGTTACTCCAGAAAAACTGGACCACAGCAAAACTGCCACCACTTACTAGAACTACAGGCCACACACCTAAAAACCCCCTCCAACCACTCATGGTTACAACCAGCCACATTGGAATCACCAACGAAACAAACGGCAACTGACGTCCAGCCATTTCCCCCAAAACAAAAGGATCTTGCTGAGTAATCGCACCGAGAGTCAGAATTGGAATCCCAATCGCTCCAAAAGCTACTGGTGCCGTATTAGCAATCAGGCTCAAGGAAGCTGCATACAGGGGAGGAAAGCCAAGTCCCATAAGTAAAGCAGCACAGATAGCCACTGGGGTACCAAAGCCAGCTGC
>CAZZXJ010000500.1:0-3689 GCA_964657905.1 uncultured Stigonema sp. | reverse complement strand
GCTAAACAGAACCTCAAGTTCCTAATTAGCTGGCTTCTTCTCGGTAGTACAAAGGACAAGGAAATCGCGAAAGCCAGTTATCAATCGTTAACTCAAGGATCTAGTACAATTCCTGATTAAAATTAAAGGCGATTATCATCCTTCGGCATCATTAATTTTTGTGATGAACCAGTGACTACTAGGGGACAGATACCACAAACAACGGTTGATGAAGTTTTTGGGTACTTAGTAACACCCCCTCACATAACCTACATAAAGCGCAAGCGTTGGCTGTGCTGTTCGATAGCGAAACTCTCAAGCGCACTCTACAATTAAAACTAGCATAGACTTTGCACTGATTAAACACTCCCATGACCACTTCACGCCGCCGCTATCACATTACCACCTTCGGTTGCCAGATGAATAAAGCCGACTCAGAGCGCATGGGCGGTATCTTAGAAGACATGGGCTTTGAGTGGTCAGAAGACCCAAATTATGCAGATGTGATTCTCTGCAACACCTGTACTATTCGGGATAACGCTGAACACAAGGTATATTCATATCTAGGTAGACAAGCCAAGCGCAAGCACGAGCAGCCGGATCTCACCTTAATTGTTGCTGGCTGCGTTGCCCAGCAAGAAGGACATGCACTGTTGCGGCGTGTGCCAGAATTAGACTTGGTGATGGGTCCACAACACGCCAACCGCCTGAAAGATTTATTGCAACAAGTGTTTGACGGCAACCAAGTTGTGGCAACTGAGCAAGTTGAGATTATGGAAGATATTACCAAGCCGCGACGGGATAGCACCGTTACTGCTTGGGTAAATGTGATTTACGGTTGTAACGAACGCTGCACTTACTGCGTGGTTCCCAATGTGCGTGGTGTCGAGCAATCCCGTACGCCAGAAGTAATCCGGGCAGAAATGGTAGAACTGGGTAGGCAGGGTTACAAAGAAGTCACGTTACTGGGTCAAAATATTGACGCCTACGGTCGAGATTTGCTAGGGACAACGCCGGAAGGTCGCAATTTGCACACCTTGACAAATTTACTTTATTATGTACATGATGTACAAGGAATTGAGCGGATTCGGTTTGCTACGAGTCATCCGCGTTATTTCACAGAACGGCTGATCAAAGCTTGTGCGGAGTTGCCCAAGGTGTGTGAACACTTCCACATACCCTTCCAATCTGGGGATAACGAGGTGCTAAAACGTATGGCGCGGGGTTACACTCATGAGAAATATCGCCGGATCATCGACACAATTCGGGCATATATGCCAGATGCGTCCATTAGCGCCGATGCCATAGTAGGTTTCCCAACAGAGACAGAAGCACAGTTTGAAAATACGCTCAAACTGGCCGCAGATATTGGCTTTGATTTGTTGAATACAGCAGCATATTCCCCACGTCCGGGAACACCAGCCGCAGTGTGGGATGAGCAATTGAATGAAGAAACTAAAAGCGATCGCCTGCAAAGGTTAAATCACCTAGTTAACATCAAAGCATCTGAGCGATCGCAGCGTTACATGGGACGCATCGAAGAAGTGCTAGTAGAAGACCAAAACCCCAAAGACAAAACCCAGGTGATGGGACGCATACGCGGGAATCGCCTCACCTTTTTCACTGGCGACATCAATGAACTTAAAGGCAAGTTGGTACTCGTGAAAATTACCGAAGTTCGCCCTTTTAGCTTGACGGGTGAAACAGTATTCGTGCGGGAACCGCTACCTGTGTAAAAGGAAAAACCATGAATAGCAAATCCAGACCTGCATTGATTGGGATCACGACTTATGGTCGTAAAGATGCATTTCCCTTTTCCCTATCTAGTGCTTATATAGATGCTGTCTTGGCAGCAGGTGGTGTGCCAATCTTGTTACCACCAACAATACAGGTAGACCCAGCACTACTGTTAGAACCTCTAGATGGTCTGATCCTTCCTGGAGGTGGAGACATAGACCCAGATCGGTATGGTGAGGGGCAACACCCTAGTATTTATTCAGTAGATTCAGAGCGCGATGCTTTTGAACTCAGCCTAGCTCGGTTTGCCCTCGATCATCATATACCAGTATTGGGCATTTGCAGAGGATTGCAGATCCTGATGGTAGTATCTGGTGGAACTTTGATCCCACACGTACCAGATGTGTACGGAACATCGGTAATGCACCGACTAAATCCAGAACCAGGAAAACGCTACTCTATTGACCATACAGTTCAAATAAATGCAGAAAGCAGATTAGCTAATATCATTCAAAATACTCATATATCTGTAGTTTCATGGCATCACCAAGCTGTACGTACAGTACCGCCTGGTTGGCGTGCTACGGCACACTCGCTGGAAGATGGGGTCATTGAAGCTGTGGAACATGAACAGCATCCTTGGGCGATCGGTGTCCAATGGCATCCAGAATTATCCCCTAACGATCCCAATCATCAGCGAATTTTTCAAGCTTTTGTAAGTAAGTCGGCGGGAATAAACAGAACTATGGAAAGAAACGTAAACAGGCTTGAAACCCTTACCAATGACCAATGACAAAGGACCCCTTCGGGGTTCGGCAGTTGCTCTTGGGGGAGACCCCCAAGACCGCACTGCCTCACAAATGACGACCCTCGCCAGTTAGCTTTATTTGTGCCGACCTACTTAGAATCTACACACATCAACAAAGGTTTAAGCTGTCGTGCATATTTATCGGTACTGGGTAATGGGTAATTGGTAACTGCAAGTGCAACTGCTCCAGCACTAGTTGCTCAAGGCGAGGAATTAGCGTTTAATGAAGCACTAGAAACTGTCAGTCGAGTGGTCGGGGCATTGGTGACATATAATCGCCATCCAGCCAAGGTTTCTGAAAGCTTAATCGCATCATCAATCTGCTGGATATGAAGTTGAAAAGAAATACTCGTCACGGATTCAGTTGGAGAGTTTTTTGATGGTCGTCCCCGTCCGATCTGGCGAGTTGTCACAAGTGTTTCTTCTATAATAGTGGTTGAGAAAAAATCGTTGACACGATAGCGCTTGAGAATGTTTTCTACTTTCTGGGTAAGTTGTTCGCGATCGTCACCGGGCTTCTTAGCTAATTTATCAAGAGCAGTTTGAGCCTTATTGATGCGTTGCTGTTGACCACGGATAGTAGATGCTGCAAGGCTTTGGGAATAAACGACTAAGTAGCGTTCATGCCAACGTACCCATTTGTTGGTTTCTTCGTTTAACCAAAACTTACCTAACTCCATTTCAAAGCCCTTTCCCACAGCAGGTTCTTCTTCATCAAGTCGCGGTAAACGAATGGACTGGATTTCTGCTGGTGGGTTTAGTACCCATTGCTTCAAATATTGGGGGTGTTGTCCACTCATGGGCACAGGGAAGCAATAAATCCCGCCATTTGCTGCAATGGTCGCGCGAGTTGCAATCGCACCTGCTTTACAATCAGCAATGAAGATGAACTTTTTATGCCCAATCACTTGTGCCATTTTTTGCCAGGTGGGAAAATATAATGGGTCATCGGCTCCATTACCTTCAACGGTGGCTCATATCTTGCACCTGTCCGGATAAACCCTGAATACACCAATAGGAGTGTAGTAAAGTAACACGATTCGCGAGAATAAGTTTACGCGCCGCAAAAGTCATAGATATAACTGTCTAAATGTTGAGAATACGGAAATGTACCTCAGCACAGGCGATGTCTGACGACAAGCCGCTCCGCGTCTACGTCAAATTG
>CAZZXJ010000499.1:0-5355 GCA_964657905.1 uncultured Stigonema sp. | reverse complement strand
TGCGGTTCAAAATCACTAGCATTTATTTTCTTCAAAAAATAAATAAACCTAGTACTGCTACGCGTTCGTCAAAAGTCAAAAGCTTTATATATCAATGATTGTGCCTGTTTGAAATGGTTGCTTTATTTACGCCGCGCTGCACTAGACAGAGTCAGGATCTTGACAAAGGCAAAAGCCCGTGGCAGATTAGGGGTTTATTGGTTTAAACTTATTTACATAACATACAAATAACTTTACAACATGCAGAAAGAGGAAGCCGTGCGGTTTCTCACTGCTATCGGTGTCCCCGTGCGCCTCTAGCTGATCTCGTTGTTGTTTGATCAAGGACGTAGTAACGTAGGCGACATTGCCCGAAAGTTTAGTCTCAGTCGTCCTGCCATTTCTGATCATTTGAAACTTCTGAAGAACCCTGGCGTAATTGAGTACGAGAAAGTAGGTCAGGAAGGTTTTTACTGGTTAAACAGGATGCGCTTAGTATCAGGACTGCGGGCGATCGCCGATGGAACTGAGCGTTTTCAACCGAACTCGCCTGGCGATAAAACTGAAGATGATCATTGCAATTGAAAGCGATGCTGGCTAGGGGAACATATTCTTCTGCATAAGTTCATATACGTTAATATCTGCAAAATAATTGTACTTTTTTTTACAAAATTTTTATTAAAATTGCTTAGGCTGAAACGGAGGTGTCACTGTGACTAATGAACCTTTGGCAGAATTTGAACCAGAAGAACCAGAGGTGGTTGAGAAGACCACCTGGATAGAGAAACGATTTTCACTAGCCAGTACCCCCATGGGTTGGCTGATGCCACTATTCTTAGGCACTGGGTTGGGGATAGGAATCGCCTTTGTTGGTATGCGTCTGCTACCTAGTCCAACTGAGGGTTCTATTGCCAAACCACTACAACTCTTAAAAACTACCCTCCCAACTGTCACTGTCGCCTCAGCAGTAACAAGCCGCATCGACCGCAGCCTCTACACTACAGGTACTGTAGCTGCCCGCCAACTTATCTTAGTTTTGCCGCAAACCAGTGGCTTGCAAATCAAGAAAATCTTAGTCGATGAGGGAAAACAGATAAAAGCCTCTGAGGTGCTGGCAATTTTGGACGATTCGGTGCTGCAAACACAAATCGACCAAGCAAAGGCAAAGGTAGAATCTGACAAAGCACTGCTTGAGCAAAAACAAGCTGCCCTTGCTCAAGCCCGAGCCAACGTTGCTCAAGCCCGCACCAGCGAAAAAGACGCCCTCGTAAAACTCAAAAATTACCAACAACTAGGTGAAGCCGGAGCAATTAGTCGCGAGCAATTGGACGACCGCGCCACCAATGCTACGACGAAAATAGAAACTGTCCACGCCCAAGTGGCAGCTGTCAACGCTGCCCAAGCAACTATCAGTAGCGCCCAGGCAAATGTTCACAGCGCCCAAGCCGACGTGCAAAATAGTGTTGCCAAAGTGCGACAACTGCAAATACAGTTGGGACAAACGTTAGTTCGCGCTCCAGTGGCGGGAATAATAGCTAAAAAGAACGTCGAGGTTGGCGATGTGACTAGCACAAAACAACTATTTGAAATTATTCGCGATGGGGCGCTGGAACTACAGGCACAAGTTCCAGAAGTGCAGTTACCGCAAGTAGCAATTGGGGCATCAGCACAAATTACCTCCGATAGTGATAGCCGCGTTCATTTAGAAGGAAAAGTACGGGAAATATCGCCCCTTGTTGATGAGAAAAATCGCAAGGCGATGGTCAAAATAAATTTGTCACCAACACCCCTGCTACGTCCGGGGATGTTTGCCCGTGCGGCAATTACTACCAATACAGCGATGGGAATCAGCGTACCTGCTAAAGCAGTGCTGCCGCAAGCGGATGGCAAAGCCATTGTTTTCACCCTATCACGTGAAGACACAGAAAAGTCTGAAGCTTTAAAAAAAGTATCGGTGTACGTAGTTAGAGCGACAAGCGTGCAAGTAGGAGAAATCATTAGGGGTGGTGATGTCGAAATTAGGCAAGGTCTGAAACCGGACGATCGCGTGGTTACTGCTGGTGCGCCCTATCTCAAAGATGGCGATCGCGTACAAGTTCCTTAGTCAGTTGTTGATTGTTCATTGCTAATGGCTAATTGCTAATTGTCAATTATTACCATTAGCCATTAGCAATTAGCCAATATAATATGTCCTTCAACATCTCATCTTGGTCGATCACAAAACCCGTTCCGACAATAGTTTTATTTTCAATTTTGACTATAGTTGGTTGGTTTTCCTTCATGACGTTGGGGATTGATACCAACCCGAATATTGATATTCCGACAGTTTCAGTAACGGTAACGCAGCCAGGGGCAGGACCTGCGGAATTGGAATCGCAGGTGACAAAAAAGGTTGAGGATTCCGTTGCAGCATTAGGCAATATCGACTACATGATCTCGACGGTCAACGATGGGATTTCCTCTACCGTCATCAACTTTCTTTTGGGAACAAATACTGATCGCGCCACCAACGATGTTCGCAACGCTGTTGCTCAAATTCGGCAAAATCTACCTCAAGACATTAATGAACCAATTGTCAAACGGCTGGATTTTGCTGGAGGCGCGATCATGACCTATGCGATTTCCTCAGACAAGCAATCGGTAGAAGAAATTAGTAACCTGGTTGACCAAACTATTAGCCGTGCCTTATTGGCTGTGCCGGGAGTGGCACAAATTAAGCGCGTAGGAGGTGTGGATCGGGAAATTCGCATCAACCTTGAGCCAGTACGTTTGCAAAGCCTAGGTATCACCGCGACTCAGGTTAACGAGCAAGTCCGCAATTTAAATATTAACTTACCTGGTGGTCGTACTGAATTAGGAGGGAGTGAACAAAGTATCCGCACCCTAGGCAGTGCCCCAAATGTGAATGTTTTGAAAACCTATGAAATTATCCTTCCCAACGGTGGTTCTGTGGCGTTGTCGAGTTTGGGAACGGTAGAAGACAGCTATGCTGAAATCCGTCAAACTGCTCGACTAAACAAAAAACCCGTCGTAGCCTTCCAGGTGTTGCGGAGTACTGGCAGCGTTACGGTATCAGTGGAACAAGGAGTGAAAGATGCAGTCGCAAAACTGCAAAAAACCCTGCCCACCGATGTCAAGCTGGAAATAATTTTTACCAGAGCCGCTTATGTCCGTGAAACTTATCACAGCACTATTGATGACTTGTTAATTGCGTCTGTGCTCGCAGTGATGACGATTCAAGTATTTTTACGTAACTGGCGAGCCACATTAATTACGGCTGTGGCGCTACCACTGTCAATGATTCCTACCTTTGCCGTACAGCAGGCACTGGGTTACACCCTCAACAGTATGACCTTGCTAGCATTGGCGCTGGCGGTGGGTAACTTAGTGGATGATGCCGTCGTGGAAATTGAAAACATGGAACGGCATATGGAAATGGGCAAAGACCCAATTCAGGCAGCAATCGATTCTTCCAACGAAGTCGGTTTGGCAGTGATCGCTTGCTCAGCAACCATTGTTGGCGTATTTTTGCCCGTGGCTTTTATGGGTGGCATTCCTGGTCAATTTTTCCAACCCTTTGGAGTTACTGTTTCTGTTGCCACAATTTTCTCAACTTTCGTCGCCCGCATGATCACCCCCATGATGGGGGCGTATTTACTTGAGAATACGCACAAAAAACATGATCTGAATTCTTCCCTCCCCCCCTCCTCTTCTCGGCGGCGCTTTCAACCCTATAAATCTCTGTTAACTTGGGCATTACGCCACAGGTTGACCACAATTATCTTTGCCTTAGGATTTTTCGTTGGCAGTCTGATGCTTGTTCCTTTAATTCCCAAAGGTTTTGTTGAGAATGGAGACATAGGTATTTCCACTGTCAGTGTAGAACTACCTCCTGGCTCTACATTGGCAGATACCAACTTTGTTGTTGCACAGGCAACAGACTTGCTCCGGCAAAACCCCAAGGTGGGTAGTGCGGTGGAAAGCGTACTAGCTACAGAAGAGTTAGACTCTGCTACCCTCACTGTTAAATTTAAACCGAAACAAGAGCGCCAGGGGATTTCGCAAGTTAAGTTTGAACAAGAAGTGCGTAGCGATTTCCAAAAAATTCCTGGAGCGAGAGTTAGTTTTCAGGCACAAGGTGGGGCTGGTAGTCAGAAAGATTTGACGATTCTGCTCAAAAGTGAAAATGCCGAAGCATTGACTCAAGCTGCTGATGCTGTGGAAAGGCAGATGCGGACAGTACCAGGTTTGGTGGACGTGACTTCTACCGCTAGTTTGGTACAACCAGAAATTGTGGTAGTTCCAAATCCGCAACAGGCAGCAGATTTGGGGGTGACAGTGCAATCCATCGCCCGAACTGCGTCACTGGCGACCATCGGCGATAATGATTCGAGCTTGGCAAAATTTAATTTAAGCGATCGCCAAATTCCTATTCGCGTCCAAATTGACCCGAAAGCCAAGGAAGACATCAATACCCTCAGAAATCTCCAAGTTCCCAGTCAAAATGGCAGCTTAGTTCCCCTAGTAGCAGTAGCAGATATCCGCCTTGGCAGTGGACCTGCGCAAATTAATCGCTACGATCGCTACCGTCAAGTTTCCATAGAAGCCAACTTGCACCCCGGCACTTCCTTAGGCGATGCAGTGCAAGCAGTTAACAAGCTACCTGCCCTGCAAAACTTACCCCTAGGAGTTGTGCAGCAACCAGTTGGCGATGCCAAGATTATGGGGGAAATTTTTGGTCGCTTTGGAAGTGCTTTGGGGCTGGCGTTAATGTCTATCTATGCCATTCTTGTCTTGCTGTATAACAGCTTCCTCCATCCCTTGACAATTATGATGGCATTGCCGTTTTGTTTAGGTGGCGCTTTGCTAGGGTTGATGATTGCTCAAAAAGCCTTGGGATTGTACGCCCTCATTGGTATGGTTCTACTGATGGGGATTGTGACCAAAAACTCGATTCTGCTGGTGGACTACACCATGATCAATTTGGCAGAAGGAAAAACTCAACGTCAAGCACTGCTAGATGCTGGGGTGTCGCGCCTGCGACCAATTTTGATGACTTCCATCGCAACTATTGCTGGTATCCTACCCTTGGCATTGGGATTTGGTGCAGGTGCTGAAGTCCGCCAATCAATGGGAATTGCGATTATGGGTGGTTTCACCACTTCCACGCTCCTCACAGTAGTAGTGATTCCCGTCTTCTTCTCCTATGTCGATGACTTCCAGCACTGGATTGTCAAGTCTGTAAAATATGGTGGCAAGAAACGGAAGATCCATGTTGTTAGCGAGGATGTGTCAATCCCACCAGAACACGAAAATCCCCCAGCAAAATACCCACTTAGTAAATAGGTATTTACACCCCACGGCAACTCGCCAGTT
>CAZZXJ010000498.1:0-5359 GCA_964657905.1 uncultured Stigonema sp. | reverse complement strand
TGGTTCAGACAGTAACATCTCACGACTATCCCGATCTAGGCGTGTTTGAGGCACACTCTGTTCTTACAGGTCGATTAATAACGATGGGTCGTGTTGTTCAGTGCAGTAAGGGGTATTTGCCTCAAGTTAAATTCCATAACAAATGGATCAATGTTTCATCCTCTCTTCCGACGCTTGAAGAAGCTAGAGATTTTCTGTTTACACGTCATTACCTAAATGCCAAAATTAAGCGTGGATGGACTGAGGAGCAATTACAAGAGCAGATTTTAAAAGTTAAGGAAAAGAATTTGAAAATGTGGTCATCACGATTACAAAAGCGGATAAAGCTTCAGAAACAGCTAAATTCAAATTTAGATTCAGTTAAATCTCAAGCATTAAGAATTCGGACTGATCCTCAAACACAAACATTGACAGCAAGAAAACTTGTTGACTTGCTTACACCAATATGTCAGAAGGTGTTCTTTCCTGAACAGTGGATTGAAAGAACAAAGGTAGGCGCTTTTCGTACAATTGACCAACTAATTAAATATTGTGGCGACGCGGAACTTCAAAAAGAACGTCTAGATCGTCTTTCGGGGATTGATTAATGTACAGTGCAAATTGTCCTCAGATGGGAAGTCTATCGAAATACATTTAGTATTAGGATTAAGGTACATTTCAAAAATCGATGGAATGCTGAGAATTAGTGTTGAGGAAGCAGCTCGTAACCTAAAAGCTCTTTTGGAGCGGGTAGCCAAAGGAGAAGAAGTGGTTCTGTTAGAGCAAGAAAAGGCTATAGCCCGCTTAGTTCCACTGCAACAAAAGGAACAGTGGTTAGCTAGTACGAAGGAATTTCGAGATTCTCTTCCAGTCAGAGGTGAATCTTTAAGTGCAACTGTGATTAGTGTACGTGAACAGGAGCGCTATTGATTTATCTAGATACTAGCGCTATTGCTCCCTTTTACTGGGCAGAAGCAATGAGTAACACAGTTGAGCAATTACTTAGAATTGAAACTGAGCTAGGACTGAGTCAATTGGTTGAGGTAGAACTGATTTCGGCATTGTCCCGCAGAGTTAGGATGGGAGAAATATCTCAGGGGAATGCAAGAGGAATAGTAGAGCGGTTCCAAAGCGATCTAGACAATGGTTTCTATACCCGTATTGAGTTGAAGCCAGTTCACTACAAACGAGCGCGTGAGTGGATTAGTCGGTTTGAAACACCCTTGCGTACTTTGGATGCCCTACATCTAGCAATTGCTGCTGAAAATGACTTGTGTCTGGTAACATATGACGCAGGCTTGGCGAGCAGTGCTGAGACTTTCGGAATCAAAGTCAAGATATTAAGACCTCCGATTGAAGGTTAAAATCCCGATCCTAATCAGGCGATCGCCCCTGTACCCACCACGCCATTTTCTTATCCGTTACATCCGTTATCTCATCCGTTGCCCATCTTCCACCGCCCCTAAAGCTTTCAGCGAAGCTTTCTCAGTTGTCGTTAAACCCGTTACCCCTGTAATATTCATGCCTTCATAGGGTCTTTCAGGTCTAAGTGTTTTCACACACTCACCTCGTTTAACATCCCAAAGCTTAATACTTCCATCTCCGCTGGCACTAGCGAGAATTTGTCCATCGGGACTAAAGGAAATGGATGCTACCCAATTCATGTGTCCCTGTAAAGTTTTGAGGCACTGACCAGTATTGATATCCCAAAGTTTTATTGTTCTGTCGTAACTGCCACTAGCCAAAATTCGACCATCAGGACTAAAGGCAACTGACCTGACAGCAAGGGTATGTCCCTGCAACGTTTTGCGACACTGACCAGTATAGACATCCCAAAGTTTTACGGTGCGATCGCCACTACTACTGGCTAGAGTTTGACCATCGGGGCTGAAGTGAGCTGACCATACCCCATCAATATGTCCTTGGAAGGTTTGGAGGCACTGACCGAGATTAATATCCCAAAGTTTTATTGTCCTATCCTCACTCCCACTAGCTAGGATTTGTTTATTAGGAGTGAAAGTAAGGGTTGTTATCCAACTGGTGTGACCCGGTAGAATTTTAAAGCACTTACCAGTAGAGACATTCCACAAATTGATCGTCTTTTCAAAACTACTAGCCAGGATTTCTCCATCAGGATTGAAAGCAACAGGTGATACCCGATCAATATGTCCTTCTAAAGTTTTGAGGCACTGACCAGTATTAACATCCCAAAGTTTTACTATCTGGTTACTCCCACTACTAGCCAAGATCTGTCCATCAGGACTGAAGGTAATTGACGATCCCCAAGCGGTATGACCTTGTAAAGCTTGTAAAGTGTTAAAGCATTTACCTGTACTAGTGTTCCATAACCTCAATATGCCATCATTACTACCACTGGCTAATGTGTGACCATCAGGACTAAAGGCAATAGATGTTACTAAATGATGGTAGCCCTGCAAAGTTTTGATACATTGACCAGTATTAATATCCCACAATCGCGCCGTTTGGTCATCTCCACCACTAGCTAGGATTTGGTTATCTGAATTAAATGTGACTGACCTGACCCAAGCAGTATGCCCTTGAAGAATTTTAAAGCATTCACCTGTGTGAACATCCCATAATCTTACTATTTGATCAGTGCTACCACTTGCTAATATGCGACCATCAAAACTAAAGGTGACTGACAGGACTCTATCAGTATGTCCTTGTAAAGTTTTAAGGCATTCACCAGTGTGAATATTCCATAGTCTTACTGTTTGATCAGTGCTACCACTAGCTAATATGCGACCATCAGGACTAAAGGTAACTGACACGACTTTATCAGTATGTCCACCTAAAGTTTTAAGGCATTCAGCAGTATTGACATTCCACAAGCGCAGAGTCTGATCGCTACTTGCAGTAGCTAGTACGCTGCTATCAGGACTGAAGCTGACTGAATTTATCTCATCAGTATGTCCTTCCCAAGTCTGGAGACATTGACCAGTCTGAACATCCCACAGTCGCACTGTTTGGTCAAGACTACCACTAGCTAAAATACGACCATTAGGACTAAAAGCAACTGACCTTACCTGACGAGTGTGCCCTTGCATAGTTTGGAGGCATTGACTAGTACTGGTATTCCACAATCTCACTATTTGGTCATCACTACCACTAACTAGCATGCGACCATCAGGACTAAAAGCAATTGAACGCACCCAATTAATGTGTCCACTCAAGGTTAAAATTTGTTCATAATCTTTGACACTCCACAAGTGAATCTCACCGCTAGCATCACCTGTAGCCAAGATTTTGCTATCTGGACTGAATGCTACTGACAAGACAGTAACTAAGGCTTGAGTAAAAGAAGAATCAGCCAGATACGCCTCGGCAAAATTGACACGGCACAGGCTAGCATTACTAAAATCAGCACCTTTAATCACAGCGTGGGTCAGGTCTTTCCCAACAATTGCAGTTTTATCAAGCTTCACCAGCAGTGTTGCCGCATTTCCCCCGACGTACCCCACTTCGGCTTCGGTTTTATTACGTGTCGCCTGTAGAATCTGTAACAATATGGATGTTGCAGCAACGGATGTGGCAACGGATGTAGCAGATCCTTTATCTGGTCGTCCCACAGTTAACTCATCCGTTACCACATCCGTTGCCAACATCGGCACAATCAAATCCACAACTGCTTTCGTTAGTGGTGCTTGCCCAAAACTATTGCGAAGCTGCACTAAAGTTTCTCTGACAAATCCCTTCAGCGATGGGATCGGCATAATATTCTGCCGATCCATCTGGCGGTGAAAATAGGATGACCAAGTGTAATCCTGAGATGTAGCACCTTCATCTAAATGCGACTGTGCTTGCGCCAATGCGGTAAAATCATCAGCCAACACCCCCAATTCAGCAGCAAACTTGTATGCCACAAAAAACTCTAACAGGGAACGATGAGCCGGAGTGTAGTCACCATCAGCATTGCGGATGAGCATCGTCTGACCCATCATGTCAAAATGCCAGTGGTCTAAATCTTTTTCCTCACGAACAACGGAACCAAATAAGCGACGAATGCGGTCAGGGAAAAGTCGGTAGTTCAGGCTCATCTCGTCTGTAGACAGCATTTCCCACGACAACTCACACAAAAAGTAGAGCTTATCTGCTAGAGAAGTAAAGGTACGCTCCGCTTTAATATCTCGCTCCATCTTCCGCTGCACAGCATACAGGTAAACCCGCGACATATCCACCGGTTTACCTGCTTCAATATCTGGCAATGCTTCCAAAATTAACTCTGTCATCACCGGGCGACGTGCCAAATCTAACAGTTGAGGATTGCTCATTACTTGTTCAACAGTTGCAGGTTCAGCTTGGAACAACAACACCTGCCGGATTTGTTCGTCGTTAAATTTCTCCAGTTCCAGCACTTCAAACTGGGGAGTTTCACCAGTTAGGTTGGCAGTAGACGCTTGTAATTCTGCATTGAGTAAAGCCCGTCCTTCTTTTGCTTCTGGAAAATGCTCCGTGCGACAAGTGAGGATGACCTTAGCACCTGGTGCTACCACCTTGGCTAGTTCCCAAAAGTTATTAATCATTTGCTGGCGATCGCACTTTGCCGCCATCTCATCAAAGCCATCGAAAATCAGCAGCAGTTTCCCCATGCTGTTGAGTTGGTCAAAAACTTCGCTGTTCAAGCGGATATTATGTTGAGTAAAAAAGAAACCCGCCAGAACATTCTCAACATTGAGTGCTTTAGCATAGTCGCGCAGTGTGATGACCAAAGGAAGACGAGGACGTTCAACTCCGCGTTTTTGAGCATCCAAATAACGTTGCAAGGCAGTCCAAGCATAGTGGAAGGCAAACCAAGTCTTGCCAGTGCCGAACTCTCCCAAAATTGAGATATGCTCCTTGGCTGGATCATCAAGCCAAAGGTCGATATAACCATCAATCCAGCCGTCGCGTTCATCATAACGACTGACTCCTATTTGACGCTGACTTAATGGGTCAAACTCTTCTTTAGTACAGGCTAGCGGCACATACTTTTTGTCAATTTCCCGGCGTTTGACTTCAGCCTCTAGCCAGTCGAGATAACCGCTAAAGTCAGCATCCTGATCTATAAGTTCGTCGAAAGTATAACACTCAAGGTGACGATTTTCCTCTTTTTCAACTTCATCACGCGCCGCCCGTGAAATACGCCGTGCCGTCACCAACCAGCCTTCATCTGTTTTTTGCGCCTCCACTGAGGAGCGCAAAGCCATGACATCGCTCAGTCCCGCCTCACCTTCAATCCCACGCACGAGAATGCGGTCATATCGATTACGTCTGACTGGAATGTTGACAATAAACTCAAAATATGCATCTTCCCAGACTTCATACTTCTCAAAGCGATAGTCCAAGGTTTCAAACCAACCTCGCATCTGCTGGGCAAGAG
>CAZZXJ010000497.1:819-5361 GCA_964657905.1 uncultured Stigonema sp. | reverse complement strand
CGCGTCTCTACAAGGTTTCGCGTTCAGGGTAATTATCTCAGCCCTTGCAGTATTGATTGTAGGGGCACAACATTGTGCCCCTACCCGTGTACCTCATTCAAAGGAAAATCGCTATAACTCCCCCAATAGCTATCAGAATTCCTCAATCAAGCTAAGTAAGTCGGGCAACACGGGCATGGTGCGATCGCACGAACTACCTCACTCACTGGTAAATGCCCCCCTAGAGGATTGTATTCTTTCTATCAGATAGGTTTTACTAAACCTTACATCAATGTCAATATAAGTAATATTGATGAACGAAAACGATTGGAGGCTGGCTCAGTATGTTGCTAATACGGCTCATACACAGTCCCATTCGTTTTTGACAAGGTCTAAATATGCCTTTACAGGGAGGGATGCATGCTTTCAGGGTTTTCCCGTGTTTTAAACGATAGTTCCAGAAACGTTCGGCGTAAAATTATCTATATTTATGCGTTCTTGATTAGCGTTAATATCTTGGTCTGGGGATTGGCTCTGATTGCTTTCTATCGCTATCCCCTACTGCTTGGTACTTCAGCCATATCATATGGTTTTGGACTACGTCATGCTGTGGATGCCGATCATATTGCAGTGATTGACAACGTTACCCGCAAACTCATGCAAGAGAACAAACGACCTGTTAGTGTCGGGTTGTTCTTCTCGCTGGGTCATTCCACGATTGTCATTGCCATGTCCATCGCCATTGTCCTAGCCACCACCGTAATTCAAAAAGACTTTCCGAGTCTCAAGGAAATTGGTCGGCTGATTAGCACTGGAGTTTCAGCCTTTTTTCTGTTGGTGATTGCCATGATTAATACATTTGTCCTCTGGGATGTCTTCAAGATCTTCCATCAAGTGAAGCGGGGTGGTACGTATAGCGAACAGACCTTGGATGAATCTTTGAACCAGAGGGGACTGATCGGTCGCTTTTTCCGCCCTTTAACTAGACTTGTGAGTCATAGTTGGAACATGTTCCCCATCGGGGTTCTTTTCGGTTTGGGCTTTGATACTGCTACTGAAGTGGGATTACTAGGAATTTCGGCTACCAGTGCCTCACAAGGAATGCCAGTCTGGTCAATCATGTTGTTCCCAGCTTTGTTCACGGCAGGAATGTGCCTGATTGACACGACTGATGGCATCCTCATGCTGGGAGCTTATGGCTGGGCTTTTGTCAAACCAATCCGCAAGCTCTACTACAATATGACCATCACCTTAATTTCAGTGTTGGTCGCTTTAGCTGTAGGCAGTATTGAAGTTCTCAGCATTATTGGTGACCAGTTTAAACTGACGGGTTCTTTCTGGGATTTCATTGGGAATTTGAGCGATAATTTTGGTCTCATTGGCTACTTGATCATTGGCATTTTTATTTTCAGTTGGATTCTCTCCACCATCATCTATAGCATCAAGAAGTACGATGACATCGAGGTCATCAGTGATACAACTACCAATGCCCATGGGGACAGCGATCAAAATCAACGATGATGGTACGTCTATCCAAATGTATGCTCGGAAAAATGCCAGCACCCGCTCCCAAGAGTCTTGCGCTGCTACGGCATTATAGGTTGGACCCTGGTCATTGAAGAATGAATGTCCAGTATCTGGGTAGACTTTGATATCATGAGGAATGCCGTACTCCTCAAGTGCTGCGTCAAGCTTTCGCCCTGCACCAGCAGTGAGGTCTTTCAGGATAAGAACCGACGATTGGACAGGCTCGCGAGACTGCTGTGAGGGGTATATAAAAAATAGTTATCATGTTTTGAAAAAGTGCAAGCGGAGATTAAACAGTATCATAGACTACAAAAACTTTAGCGTAGGCGTAGCCCGCAGCAGGCATCGCTCTTCTGTGAAAAACTTTTTGGTTTACTGATATCCGTAAGTTGGTAGCCGCTTAAATTATGGGAGATTGTCAGGGTCAACGCCGATTGAGCGCAAATATTCTGCCATCATATCCGCCCGTTGGCGTTCTGCAACAGACCGTTGACGTTCTTGCTCTAACAACAACTCCGCCCGTGTAGCCCGTTGCTCTAGTTCCACTGAGGTCAAAAATTTTTGCCCATCTGGACGGTAAATTACCAATTCTCCCTGTCCTGTATCAAACCGGATACCCAAGCGGGGACTAACCCAGCCATCCGTATCCCACAACTTGTTCAGATTGCCATCTTGCCGCAACCATCCATCTAGTTGGAAGCTTTCCGGATCGTATATATAATACTCTTCAACACCATAGGTATTGTTAAATTCCAGTTTACGACTCATCTCATCCGCATCATTGCTGGCAGACAGAATTTCAAACACGACTTGGGGTGGGATATTCTGTTCATTCCACTGACGATAAGAGCGGCGTTTACCCTTTGGTCTATCAAAGACCACCATGACATCTGGTGCTGTTGGCGAAATAATTTTTGATCGCACTGGATACCAGAGTAAATCCGCAGCAATAAAAACATTATCATCGGCGGCAAACAGGATCTCCAAATTCTCTTTGATGATGACTATCCAACGATACTGCTCTGTATTATCTGCCATCGGTTTGCCGTCACTGTCTGGAAAAAGGACATCCTCATCAACGTGTGAAAAGGTAGTCATCGCTTTTTACCCACTTTTTGTATCATTTTATTCTAAGTGAATTAGATTTTTCAGCAGAACACCAATTACACCCACAAAAATGTTAAGTTCCAGATTGTCAGAGAGTTGAGGACAATCATATCCGTAACTTGGTAGCCGCTTAAATTATGGGAGATTGTCAGGGTCAAGACCGAGGGAGCGTAAATATTCTGCCATGCGCTCAGATCGTTGACGTTCTTGCTCTAACAATAACTCCGCCCGTGCAGCCCGTTGGCTTTCCTGCTGTGCCCGTTGTTCTAGTTCCACTGAGGTCAAAAATTTTTGCCCATCTGGACGGTAAACCACCAATTCTCCCCCTCCTGTATCAAACCGGATTCCCAAGCGGGGACTAACCCAGCCATCCATTTGCCACAGTTTGTTCAGATTCCCATCTTGCCGCAACCATCCATCCAGTTGGAAGCTTTCCGGATCGTATATATAATACTCTTCAACACCATAGGTATTGTTAAATTCCAGTTTACGACTCATCTCATCCGCATCATTGCTGGCAGACAGAATTTCAAACACGACTTGGGGTGGGATATTCTGTTCATTCCACTGACGATAAGAGCGGCGTTTACCCTTTGGTCTATCAAAGACCACCATGACATCTGGTGCTGTTGGCGAAATAATTTTTGATCGCACTGGATACCAGAGTAAATCCGCAGCAATAAAAACATTGTCATCGGCGGCAAACAGGATCTCCAAATTCTCTTTGATAATGACTATCCAACGATACTGCTCTGTATTATCCGCCATCGGTTTGCCGTCACTGTCTGGAAAGAGGACATCCTCATCAACTTGTGAAAAGGTAGTCATCGCTTTTTACCCACTTTCTGTATCATTTTATTCTAAGTAAAATAGATTTTTTAGCAGAACACCAATTACGCCCACAAAAATCTTAAAATGGGTCAGAAAGCTACTTTATTAAAGTCTATAACAAATATCTATGCCTCCTCGTTGGCCTCGTGAACCAGATCGTAAAGACCCAGATTACCGCAAGTTAGATGACCGCATGAATTTTGCCATTCATGTGGCGATCGCCGCCTTGATTAATTCTGGGTTGTGGTTTTTCCACCAATTGAAAGCCATTACCTGGGAGTGGCTCCCTTGGGTTACAGCAAGTTGGATAGTGATTGTGTTGGTGCATCTGATTTATATTTCAGCGATCGCTGACTACTCAGAAACGCCCTCTAAATCCATCTGAAGATAGACGCCATACCCTGGGGACTTGGGGCAATTGTAACTTGTGGCGGTATCAGGGTGGCGAGAAAGAGCGATAATGTTAGATAGCTTGAGAATTTCCGCTCATTATTTAGGGTGATTTTTATGGCTAAGACTAACACCACAGAACTACTGGAAGCCCTAGCAGGAGAAATAGGCGAAAACGTCTATATGGATATAGCTAAGTGGCATCTTTATTTATCAGATGCAAAAATGCATACTGTCGTTGCCGAAAAGATGTATCCTCTAATTACATCTAATTCTGTGAATGAGGATCGAGTTATAGAAGTTTTGTCATCCATTCCCGTCAAAATTGGTGGCGGGAAACGGGAACTTTCGCTGATTGATTTACTTCCGCGACAATGCCAGGTTAGCCTAGTAGATATACTGGAAAAATATCAGCGCGAAATATAATCTGCCTTTCATGAACCCTCTTAGAGGAAGGGAAATTTATGACTGTGTATCAATTCCACGATGAATCCACTTTGGCAGAAACAGCAGAAAAATTAGGCAAACAAGCTTTAAAGTTAGGGCTAATACCTACTTTTGTTGTCCGTCACTTTCCCGATAGCAGCCAATACTATATTCCTAACGAAAAAGAATGTGAACCGCTTACGTCTGAAGAGGCTTATTTGCGGTTCAAGAAATTACTGGCACAAGATAGTTAATTGTTGGTTGTTGGTTGTTAGTAGTTAG
>CAZZXJ010000497.1:0-809 GCA_964657905.1 uncultured Stigonema sp. | reverse complement strand
TGACCACTAACTACTAACCACTAACTAATTATGAAAACTTTTGGAGGATTTTTCTATGCTTTTACAAGTTAAAGATACGGGTGAATTGGTGAAAATTATCAATGTTCAAGAGTTGATTGACCCTAATAATGAAGTCGTTAATGCAAAAGATCAAGAAGGTCAAGAAGAACAGCAACCTGAATCCTATAAAAAAGAAAATCTAGTTTTTCCTTCAGGTGAAACTCTACCGCGTTGTTGGATAGATGCCAATTATAGAAATGCTAAATAACGTATAAACAAAGTAGCAATCTGTTAAATTGTGGTGCGTTACGGACATAGTCCTAACGCACCCTACTATTTTGCATCTGCTACAGCAGTTTCACCCTCAGTACGACGGAAAAATATCTGCTTACTCCAGACAGTAAAGATGTGAGAAAGTAAGCCCAACGGACCCGCAAATAGACAGAGTGCGAGGGAGTGAATTGTCCAAATACCTGTTTTCTGTCCTTGTAAATAAATGTAGCGTCCGACAAATAAATCCATCACCAAAAAATGAATCCAACCAGTTGCAGCTGCTTTTTCATCAGCAAAAAATCTGGCAATATCCGCTAATTGAGGATTTGATAAAGCTTGGGCATTTTCTGGTGTAATACTGTTAACCAACAAATACAAATACACTGCTGCTAAGGGCACAAAGGGCAGATAGGATTCCATAACCCGCTGTGTCACTTTCCATTTTGGTAGGACAATCATTAATAGCCAAAATGGTAAAACAAAAAGATTAGCAACGTTGAAAATTTGAGCAATGGACATAGAAGATGACTAATAGG
>CAZZXJ010000496.1:0-5368 GCA_964657905.1 uncultured Stigonema sp. | reverse complement strand
TGGAAAACCTGATAGGGATGCTTCGGATGAGATGTTAGGTTTCCTGCATCAAGCAAACCGGAGAGGGATAAGGTAATCCCACTTTTTAAGGGCGCGATCGCGCCTTCTTAAAAAGAGTGGGGAGATGAAGTGGATGTACTCTATTAGTCAAGAGTCCAAAGTTTTTGACTATTGACTCCTGTAGAGACGCGATACCCAAGCGTCTCTACAACTGTTAACTATTGACTAATTACAATGATTGAAGTTGAACATCTGAGTAAAATGTACGGTTCTACCCCAGCTATTACCGATGTCACATTTAACGTAGAACAAGGAGAAATTTTGGGGTTTTTGGGACCGAATGGGGCTGGGAAAACGACAACCATGCGGATTTTAGCTGGTTATTTACCGGCGACGAGTGGTACAGCCCGGATTGCTGGCTTTGATGTCCATGAAAATTCGCTCTCTGTGCGGCAAAGGATTGGCTATTTGCCAGAAACGCCGCCGCTGTATCCAGAAATGACTGTGGAAGGATTTTTGTATTTTGTGGCGCGGATTAAGGGAGTACCAGCAGGCGATCGCACAACGAAAGTGAAAGCAGCTTTGGAACGCTGCAATTTACTTGACAAGCGAGGCGTGATTATTCGCAAACTTTCTAAGGGATACCGCCAAAGAGTTGGCATCGCCCAAGCCATAGTCCACGATCCACCAGCTATAATTCTGGACGAACCCACTGTCGGACTTGATCCCCGACAAATCATCGAGGTGCGAAATTTAATTAAAAGCCTTGCTGGTAGCCACACAATTATTCTTTCTACGCATATTTTACCTGAAGTGAGTATGGTTTGTAGCCGAGTGGCAATCATCAAAAGCGGCAAAGTGGTAGCAATGAATACACCAGAAAATCTCATGACTCAGTTGACTGGTGGTTCAGGGTATGAATTGGAAATTGAGGGAGACGCGGCCCTAGCGAAACAGGTACTGTCCAAATTACCGGGTGTGAGTCTGGTAGAATCAATTCCTACTGTGGGGATGCATGGACACACCCCTCCTCAAGAAAACCGTACTTACCTACGGGTGATATCACAACCGGGAACTGATCCAGGACAAGATATTGCTTACTCTTTGGTACGTGCACAATTCCCTTTACACCAGATGCGGCGTGTCTCCGCCACCTTGGAAGATGTATTTTTACAACTGACAACGGAAGAAAAAAATTTGGAGATGGAAACACAAACAGCAGCCAAAGAAGGAGATGCCGCATAAATGGGTGTTGTACTGAGTAATATTATTGCCATTTATCGCCGAGAGTTACAGAGCTATTTTGTATCGCCTTTGGCTTACGCGATCGCTAGCATTTTTTGGTTCATAACTGGGCTATTCTTGGTGATGATTTTGCTGGGACCAAACGGCATTTTAGCCTACGCCAAAGACTTAGAGGCTCAACAATACGGATCACAACTACCGCCGATAGATTTTGCCTACGAGTTTGTGCGGGCATTTTTGGATAGTATGGGGTCGCTTTTGTTGTTCATACTGCCAATTCTTTCCATGGGACTTTATGCAGAAGAACGCAAGCGCGGTACTTTGGAACTGTTAGCCACATCGCCAGTCACAAACTGGGCGGTAGCTGTAGGGAAATTATTAGGGGTTGTAACGTTTTTTACAACGATGGTTGTGCCATTACTAGCGTTTGAGGCGATCGCTTTGAGTGGATCAAGTCCACCAATGCCGCCAACAATTCCCTTGCTGGGTCATTTTGCATTAATATTGCTAGCTGCGGCAATTTTGTCCTTAGGAATGTTCATTTCCTCCTTGACAAGCAGCACAATCCTGTCTGCTGTCCTCACCTTCGCAGTAGTTTTATTGCTGCTGTTTATTGATGTGATCGCTAAAAGTATCAATGGTCCGGTGGGGGAAGCCTTGGGTTATCTGTCGTTGCTGAAACATTACAACACCCTAATCCAAGGGATTTTCGATACCAGCAGCTTGATTTTGTTTGCCAGTTACATTCTTTTAGGCATCTTTCTCACAGCCCAATCAATTGACGCACTACGCTTTCAAAGGCAATAGTTAATTGTTAGTTGTTAGTTGCTAATTGACTAATAAACTAGCAAAGGAGTGGTTTCAGGGGCGGAAAGCGACTCACAATATGAGTTACAGCGAATATCAGTTGAGTAGACCACAATATAACCGTAGGGGCGCGGAAACCGCGCCCTTACAATGTGGTAAATGCAATTGAAAACTGCTGTAAAGGACAAATAATAAATAACAAATGACTTATGAAGCGTTGAGTCCCTTCTGTTGCAATAAAGTATGAGCCCAAACCGCATCCCCTTTTGGCAATGGTGGGATACAAGGCTGAGTGTAATCTATCCTCATGTCAAATCCTGCCTGATCGTAGACTTCGTTGAGGAGGTGCTGCAAATCTACTATCGGCTCAACATCTTTGGGTGTTAAAGGTAGAGGAAATGGGGGAATTGGTTGTCGTAAATTAAATGCATATAGGTCGGATACAGGACGGCGATCGCCTCGGCTGACCAAGATGCGATAATCAGTGGAGGGTAGATTTCCTAAGATAAGCATTGGCTTTCCACCTCTAAGCAAATCGATTTCTACCAGATTAGTGATACTTGCTAATACTTGTCGCCGCTTGCGTTCATAAGCATC
Source organism: uncultured Stigonema sp. (assembly GCA_964657905.1). Taxonomy (GTDB): domain Bacteria; phylum Cyanobacteriota; class Cyanobacteriia; order Cyanobacteriales; family Nostocaceae; genus Stigonema. The sequence continues at coordinate 2,719 of CAZZXJ010000496.1, read as the reverse complement.
GCGTCCTTCCCCAGTGCGCTTGTTTTTTGGGGAAATAATCTCCAAAACCGTAACTGCATAATTTTTTCCCGTTTCTCTGATTTCTAAGTAGCTTTCTTTGACACTTTCAATCAGCGGTACTGCTACCTTCACAGGTTCATTTACAGCAATTGCTGTTGATGAGGATTGACTTGAGGCCAGACGTCCAGATAATTGCTGCGTAAATACAGTAACATCAGGAACCCCGACTAGGAGGCTATCATCTGCCTCACCAAGATAGGTGCGCTTTTCAATTGCTACATGATATTTTGGACGTAGACTGGGGGCTAGGGCAATGGCGATCGCCACCATTAAGCGATTATGAACTTCAGCCCAGAGATCGGGATGTTCCAGATATGGGTCTATTCCTGGAAATGGTGAAAGCATCGCAATACCTCAGATAGCGACTCGCTTCTTTCATGACAAAGCAGTACTTTCCATACTACTTATATCTACTCTAGTTAGCTAGCGATCGCGCTATTTCACTAAAATGCAAGTCTTGCAATTTGAAGGGGTCTTGTTTGTTATATGGAAATTTGTTGATGCGTTTCCTATGCTATCTGAACAGGCGACAATGGTAGAAATTTTGAACGTAGACGCGTAGCGGGTTGCCGCAGGCTACCGCCAAGACACCGTAGCGATTTATCGCGTCTGCCAAGAAAAGAAGGAGAGGATTGGATGAATTATTTGGGATTGCTATGGAACGCCATCGGTAAAATTTCACATCTCATTCAAATTAAGTACAGATCCATCTGGGTTCATCTGCGCTTCCTTAATTCATTTAAGATTTAAATTTTTTCATCCGACTATATATGAGCGCACGGATTTCCATTATGATAAAAATCTTACCCCGACCGCCTGGACTTGTCAACAGTATTCTCTCCCCAAATCAGATCGCTTCATAATGACCCATTGACAAATGACAAATGACAAATGACTAAAAAGAAAATTTGGAAATATCTGTTTTTGCTTGGTCCGTTCCTAGTTGCTGCGGGCTTAACAGTTGGGTTGGTGTCACAAAATTGGGGACGGGTGGCTTTAGCATTGGTAATTTCGGGAGTTCTGATTATCGGGTTGTGGCTGGGATGGCAAAGCCAACAGAGTCACTGGTGGGGGCGTCGTTCCACCCAAGTTGGTACCAATGCTCTGGTTGCAACTTTAGCAGTGTTGGCGATTTTGGGGTTAATAAACTTCTTAGGTACTCGCTACCACCTGCGGACGGACTTAACGGAAACTCAGTTATTTACCATTGCTCCCCAGTCGCGGGAATTGGTGCGATCGTTAAAACAGCCAGTCAAGGTGTGGGTATTTGATGGCACTCAAAATCCCTTAGACCGGGAATTGCTGGAAAATTATCGGCGGCAAAGCTCAAAATTTAATTTTGAGTACGTTGATCCGCAAGCTAGACCAGGGCTGGCAGACAAATTTGCCGTCAAAGACCGAGGAGCAGTGTACCTAGAATCCCAGGATAAACGGCAAATGGTGCAGGTGGTGAACGATCAGGAGCGCCTATCGGAAGTAAGGTTAACTAATCGTCTGCAACAAATTACAGGCTCAACCCAACCTCAAATTTACTTCCTTCAAGGTCACGGCGAACACCAACTGACAGGGGGTGAGGGTGCAATGTCGCAAGCGGTTCAGGCGTTGGGTGACAAAAGTTACACTACTTCACCGCTAAATTTGGCTCAAATGTCAAGTGTTCCCCAAAATGCTGCTGTAGTAGTAGAAGCGGGTTCCAAACGAGCGCTGTTTGAAGGTGAGGTGACAGCCTTGCAAGACTATCTTAATCGGGGTGGTAACTTGCTGCTGATGATTGATCCTAATACTGACCCCAAACTCGATAGTTTGCTTGCTGATTGGGGTGTAAAGCTGGATAATCGTTTGGCAGTAGATGTTGCAGGAATCGAGGCACTAGGTCCTGCTGTTCCTGTAGTGACAGAATATGGAAAACATCCAATTACCAAAGAGTTTGGTAATGGCATTTCTTTTTATCCCTTAGCACGCGCAGTTGACACTAACCCAGTGGCTGGTGTGGAGGCTACTCCCCTGCTGATCACAAAACCCTATCCTCAAAGCTGGGCAGCAAGCGATCAAAAAAGCGAAAAGTTGGAGTTTCATGCGGGAAGCGATCGCAAAGGTCCTTTAACTTTGGGTGTTGCTTTGAAGAGAAAACTAACGAACATATCTAACCCTTCACCAAGCCCTGCCGCTACTCCCACACCCACAGCATCACCAAAAACCGCAACGCCTACTCCAAAATTAACAGCACCGCCAAAAACTCAAACCCAGCCTAGCCCCACTCCCCCAGTAACGCCTACTCCCAAACCCACAGCATTACCCAAAATACAAACCCCTCCCCCATCTTCGCCCACTCCCGTACAGACGTTCCGCCGGAACGTCTCTTCTCCCCCTCCCACTGAATCACGAATGGTGGTTTTAGGAAATTCAGATTTTGCCACCGATGGCTTGTTTGGACAACAGCTAAATGGAGATGTGTTCCTCAACTCAGTCACTTGGTTGAGTCAGCAGGATCAGCAACCCCTTTCGATTCGTCCCAAAGAAGCGAAAAACCGTCACATTAACCTCACAACAGCGCAAGCCAGTCTTTTAGCATTATCGTCTCTGTTGGTGTTACCCCTACTTGGCTTAACAGCAGCAACCGTTCTCTGGTGGCAAAGACGGTAAATTGTTAATTGTTAAT
>CAZZXJ010000495.1:0-5389 GCA_964657905.1 uncultured Stigonema sp. | reverse complement strand
GCTAACGTCACCATTACCATTAATAACCCTGGTAATAGTTCCTCTAATTCGCCTACGTCTATTCCTACCCTTACTCGTTTATTACCTGTACTTGATAGCAATTCTAATTTCACCATTAATGTGTAGGTGAACAAGAATCACAACAACTGAGAGTCGGTAAACTTATATCTTGCACCTAGGTCATAAACCGGGTTCCTTGCGCTCGGGTCTTGGACAAAACCTTGATTTATCGTAAAGAAACCCGGTTTGTCTGAGCTTGTTGAGAATGGTGCAAGATGTTAGTAAATGCAATCCATGACAAAAATATCTTGGTGAGTATACCAAAGCAAATCATACTAATTGTAACATAGGAGTTACTTACCATGCATGTAATCCAAAAGGCTACGCTATTCACTGAAATTACAGTAGACGAATGTGCTACAGTAAGCGGGGGTGCTGGTACTGTTGATGTCGGTAGTAGTTTGGGTAACCAACTTGTTTCAAACGCATCATTATACTACAATGCGGTCATAGCTGCGAATAATAACACTGGTAGTCCCACTACTTCTACTGTCTCTAATCGTTTACTACCTGAACTTGCGGTAGTTTCAAATAACCTTGTTGGCATATAGGTAAACAACAATGACAACACCTGAGAAAAAATCGCTTTTTACAGCGGTTTCTGAAGAAGAATCTACTACTGTTTGTGGTGGTTTTAGTCTTTACATCCAATTAGATAACCCTCAAATTTATTCAGACCCTAGTGGTTTTTTGGCTGCGGCAGCAGCATATGGGATTGACCTTAACGCCTTAAAACAACAACTAGCTCTTGCCGATAGCGGAACTCAGCAATGAGATTGGATTAGTCCGAATATCCGAAAGTTAGGAGTTAAGGAAGAGCGAGAAATTAGGGAGAAATAACTCATAAATCTCATCTTCCAAGATTTAGTTAATGTCTTGAAAAATTCCGGAAATTGATGGATAACTAAGAAGTAGTAAATACTGGAATGTTTTGTAATTATCCAGTTAATAAACTACTGAACTAACCAGAATAGAGGGTTAAGAAAATGGAAAGGAATGAGAAAAAATCGCTTTTTACAGCGGTTTCTGAAGAAGAATCTGCTACCGTATGTGGTGGAATAAGTTTAACAGAATTAGTATCCAGCTTAATAGGCCCTGGGGGAGCCTTAGTGAATTCCCCCACTACGCCAGCCAATACTTATTTGTCTTCACTCGGAATTTTATCCGCTACTGCAGGCGGAGTAACTATCACGGTTGATCTGAAAGGAGGATAATTCTTCCTTACAAATAGGGAGAATATACATCTCTTTTCAAGAGGTAATTAGACAAAGTTTTCGGGTACAAACAGACTAGCTAGACTGGATTGTGAATAGACAAAGCACTGGAATACCGTAAGATGTTCCAGTGCTTTATTTAAGAAGCTGCTAGCGTTTGTGGTGGTCACGTCAAAAAGGGGGGAATAAGAGGTTTTATTAGCCCCCCTTGAACACAGGGGTCGGGAAGATCTCCCATATTCATCGGAATAAGCAAAAATTATTGATTAGCTGAACTAAATAAAAGTTTCATCCCAAATCCGCATCTAATATCCCCTTTTTCCCCACAAATTGTAGAGACGTTAGATGTAACGTTTCTAGAGGGGCTACATTTTCCGGAAAATTCTTAGCTAAGACTTCTATGCAACTTTATACTGATCTCACCCCTTCAGAACAGCAAGCTCAGCAATATTTCTTGAAAGGCGACTACACGCAGGCTGCTGACTACTATAAGCAAGCAATTGAAGCAGAACCGAAAGTGAAATCTCACTACTGGAACTTAGGATTAATATTGCTATTGCAGGGGCAAGTTGCTGAAGCGCAGACAGCTTGGAAGTTGGGCATGGCTGAGGGAGATCCAGAACAGGTTAAGCAGTGGACAGTTGAACTCATGGAGGTTCTCCAAAGGGAAGCTGAACGAAGGGAGATGCTTGCAGACTACACAGTTGCTTGGGCAATTCGCCAGCGCATCCGCGAAATTAGTCCAAAAGAACTCCGCAATCTGCTTTATCTGATTGCCCTAGCTATGAAGCTGAAAACGTTTACAGGGGAAGAATTAACAACTCTTGGTGTGATTGAGTTAATTCAGTCAGAACAAATTGTCAATATTCAGCTATTGTTGCAGGCGTTGGAGAGGATTCTCAATTACGCTCCTTTGCATCCCGCAGTCTTGGAGTTTCTCGAAGCAAGTCTTGTCCATGTTCGCGACCCTAATTCTTTCATCAACATATTGATTCCAGCCACAATTAAAGTTGCCCACTCGCTACGGCAACCAAAAACTGCTGCACGCATGCTTGAGCTAGGGTTACGTCTGCAGCCTAATAATCCAGAAATTTTGCGCTATTTGGTTGATTTTTATTTAAATGCTGGCAATTATTCCCAGGGAATAGAAACAGCTAAGTTGTGCTATTCCTTATCAGATAAATTACCCGATAAATTGCATGCAGTACAACTGCTGCAACGAGGATTGATGGATGCTCCTGACAATTGGCAGGAAGCTTATGCTGTTGTGCAACAGCAGGAATCTCTACTGAAATCTTTGAAAGAAGAACAACCTACACATATTGAACGAGTTAGTGTTCTGCGTCTATTTAATTCTAACTATTTTGCACCTTATTTGCAAGATGATCCTAAGAGAAATAGACAAACTCAGAATCAATTAGCTCAACTAGGTCAGCTTAATGTGCATTCATATGCCAAGGAACAAGTCCAGCAATATAGACAGCGACCATTAGGAGGTAGCACAAAGCTACTGAAAATTGGATACTTATCTCATTGCCTATGCATGCATCCAGTGGGCTGGCTAGCACGATGGCTGATTCAGTATCACGATCGCGATCGCTTTCAAATTTATGCCTATTTCATTAATAATAAACAGGGAAAAGATCCGCTACAACAATGGTATGCCCAGCAAGTCACGAAAGCCTATCAAGGTGGCATTGATGGTGAAGACATTGCTAAACAAATTTACCAGGATGAAATTGATATTCTCATCGACCTTGATAGCATCACCGTAGATGTTGCTTGTGAAATCATGGCACTAAAACCCGCACCTGTGCAAGCAACATGGTTGGGTTCGGATGCTTCCGGAGTACCAGCAGTTGATTACTTTATTGCTGATCCTTATGTTTTGCCAGAATCTGCAGACGAGTACTATTCAGAAAAAATCTGGAGATTGCCCCAAACCTATATTGCCATAGATGGTTTTGAGGTTGGTGTGCCAACCCTACGGCGCGACCATCTAGATATCCCCAGTGATGCCGTAGTCTATCTCAGTGCGCAAAGAGGATTTAAGCGTCATCCCGATACAGCGCGACTGCAAATGAAAATCATCAAGCAGGTTCCCAATAGCTATTTCTTAATTAAAGGGTTCGCAGACACAGAAGCCGTGCAGAGATTTTTTCTGCTGTTGGCAGAAGAAGAGGGAGTGGCTGGCGATCGCCTACGATTTTTGCAGTTAGATCCCAGTGAATCTGTTCACCGAGCAAATTTAGCAATTGCTGATGTTGTCTTAGATACATACCCTTACAATGGAGCGACGACAACGCTAGAAACACTCTGGATGGGTATCCCTTTAGTAACTAGAGTTGGGCAGCAATTTGCCGCTCGTAATAGCTACACCATGATGATGAATACTGGGATCACAGAAGGCATTGCTTGGACAGATGAAGAGTACTTAGAGTGGGGTGTGCGCTTAGGTAAGGACGCTGCTTTAAGACAACAAATTTCTTGGAAATTGCGACACTCAAGGCAAACTTCCCCCCTGTGGAATGGGAAGCAGTTTGCGCGGGAGATGGAGAAGGCTTACGAGCAAATGTGGCAAAGGTATTTGTCAGGACAAAATTGATTGTCTTACTAAGAATTAGGGAACGTCAGCCCCTTCTCCTGACGGAGACGCTACGCGAACGGGGAAGTCAAAAGTCAAAAGTCAAAAAATATCCCTCGTAGGGTGCGTTAGGTGAAACATCGTAACGCACCTTATTTTTATATTTTTAAAGAATATTTTATCTAATTTTTTTCTAAATGAAGAAAATGCAAAAATATGATAAAACCTTGAAATTAGCCTCCAAACATACTTCGGGGTTCTGTTATGCTCATCGCTATAGAGATTTGGAGTGATACAGCGATGGAATACATAAGCCCACTTTTTACAGACCTCACAGCAGAAGAAACCGCTGCTGTTAACGGAGGCACTCAGGTAAATTTTGACCTGAATACTTACCTATTCATTATCGGAGCTGGTGTAGTATTTGGTGGTGGACTTACTCCACAGGTAATGGAGTTTGCGTTGGAAAGTGCAATCAGTACTAACAACAACAGTAGCAGCAGCGGAAAAAAACAATCTAAAAAACATTCTGCATAAGCTAGCTGGGAATGAATAAGTGACTCCGCTCTCTTATATTTGTAGTAATCAGCAAAGGTGAAGTACCCAGCAGATGTAAGGCTAGCTAATATCTGGCAAGACATTTGCTTAAAATATACGTTGCATCCACACTAAAGTTAGTTACGCTCAAAATGAAATTTACTGCACTTTCCCAACCCAATTACAGATAAGAAAAGTAATACTTAATTATTTGAGAGCGATAATTCTCTAAAGGCATGGCACTGTCATGCTTTTACTATAGCAAACATCATGTAGAGACCGTACTCTACGGTCTCTACATGGGTAAAATCAAATAGGATTGCTATACTACAGTGGGCAATTCTCAGCGCACTTACGAATTTCACAAATTATAGCGCTTCTTGCTTAGATGCAATACACGCGAATGGGTAAAACATTGTTGTCCACCTAAAAGCCACCTCTATTTCACTCAATAGAGAACTGCTATACAGCAATAATTCAATCACTTGAATGTATTGCATTCAATTCACAACTACTATAATATTAAAAAAAGCATTAATGTATTGTTGTTTTACTTTTTTGAATGTAAAAAGTACTAATAATCAATCATTATTTTGCTTCTTTGAAAGATAAAGTCATGTCACAGCAATGCAGTTGCATAACTTTAGAATTTCTCAAATCTTGCACTACGCTTTCACCCCCCGGAGATTCAAATTGCTGGCTAATAGCCTAAGTCCTTGTCCATAGGACTGTAAAACAAGATTTAGTCCACCTTGTAGAGACGCAAAATTTTGCGTCTCTACAAAAACAAGTAATTTATTCCCTGGCGGTTTATAGGGTAGAAGCAAGATCTCAGATTCACCTCATCATACCCATTGAAAAAATGCCAGCGATGAGGATACCAGGAGTAAATCTACCCAGGAACGCACTACCGTCCAAGATATTAACAACAACTCTCTAGGTATCAACATGTTAGATGAGAACAACTCACTTTTGACAGCAGTTTCTGAAGAAG
>CAZZXJ010000494.1:0-5401 GCA_964657905.1 uncultured Stigonema sp. | reverse complement strand
GTGTGGATGTCAACGCCAGTGGTGCAGTGTCGGGAGCGATTACCGGAGTACCTGATATCAGCTTTATCCAAAACAGCCTGACTGAGTTACCCCAAAATCTCATCAATCCCAACGTCCTGATTGCCAATAGCTGCATTGCTCGCAGTAGTAAGCAACAAGGTACTTTCACCATTACGGGTGCTGGTGGTTTGCCAAACCGTCCTGGGGATGCGGTACTTTCAACCTATCCCACTAGTGATGTGCGTTCTGTACCTAGTGGTGCCCCGTCGCGTCCGTGGCAAAAGGGCGACCCCATTGTGGAACCGTCAGGCCTGTATCACCTGCCTGACGGTCAGCTTGTTTTGAGTCGGGAGTGTTCTCAATAATCAGTATTTCTTAAGAGCGCAAACTAACCTCTTAAATAAAGACACAGAAATAATATTAGTATTAACCAAATTATAGCAATCCTGTTTGATTTGTGAAAATTGAAAGCCCAAGAAGCCCGGTTTCTTCAAGAAAGCGGGCTTCTGATTTCTTCCGAATGAATTAGGACTGCTATATTATCTTCGTGCCAGTTGTTACTTAATAAACCCCCTCCTAATTTCTCTCCGGAGGGTATTTTATTGCTTAAATGACCTCGTTGCGATCGCCTAAATCAATAACTAGCAACTTGGGTTACAATAGATGACTTTCGTAACTATGTTAAACAAAAAAAAGTTGAATAAAAATAAATAGCAACCAAAATTGCGTAAAGACTGAATGCAATAAAAATTTATTACTTCCATTTTTAGGAAGAAGAGCGGTAATTACCTACAGAAAAATTTGACTGGGAGCTTAGAACTTACTTCTGTTAGAAATGTGCAGTTTTCTGCATTGACAACATAGCATACTTTGCTGGAAGAATAATGAAATCAAGAGTATAAACACTTAAATAAAGGGGTTTGGTGATATGTCTCTAGTGAGGTGTTGATATTACAATACCGTTGCTGTTAACGCTATCAGTGGGAATTTTAGGCGCTTGTAGAGACGCGACCGCTCACGTCTCTACATAAGTAGACTGTAGGTAAATTATATTACAGCTATTTTCTGTTTATTCAACCACATATTGCCGTACCCCTCCAATGTGGTCTATTTACCCTAATTACTGTAACTAAACCGTATTGGTTGATATTACTGTATTCTACTAATCAAGTGCATAATCAAGCGACGCCTTTTGGGGTAGCTTGAACATCACCATCATCAAGGGTAGGTGAAGTCAAAGAGTATTGTCAGGTTAACTTTTTGAGCAGATGGATAAAATAATCGGTGTGTATCTAACATTGAGATGCTGTGCGATCGCCACGTCAATTTTTTCTACCTTTGTTTGCCTATCTTCTACTGTATTCGCTCAATCATTACCACCACCAGGCGCGATAGAACGCACCCTTCCCAACCCAACAGAACCATCGCCAACTCCTCCCATCTCCCCATCTCCTCCTCCCCTATTACCCTCTCCTCCTATCCAAAACCCGCCTGATGTCACTTTTCCCCAAGGCAATCTCATCACTATCAAAAAAATTGAGGTGTTGGGAAGTACTGTTTTAAAAGACGAGATAGCAAACTTAGTCCAATCCTTGGAATCGAAGCGGCAAGTCACGTTCGGGCAATTGCTCCAACTGCGTTCTGACATCACGGAATTATACATTAAAAACGGCTACGTCACCAGTGGTGCATTTCTGCAGAATAATCAAGACCTTGGCAGTGGTGTAGTGAAAATCCAGGTAGTCGAGGGTGAACTAGAGGGAATCGAACTGGGTGGGTTAAGGCGGTTGCAAGCAGGCTATGTGTGATCGCGCCTAAAAAGAGCAACCTCTACACCATTAAACCAGAAACGCTTGGAGGAAGCACTACAACTATTGCAACTCGACCCTTTAATTAGTCGCGTAAACGCAGAGTTGACTGCTGGTAGTACAGCAGGTCGGAATATTTTAAAAGTGACAGTGAAAGAAGCGCCCGCATTGCACGCAGAAGTCTTTGCGGAGAATAATGAATCTCCTAGTATTGGTTCTACACAACTTGGCGTGTCTATTACCGATGATAATTTATTAGGGTTTGGCGATCGCTTCAATTTTGATTACGGAATCACAGAAGGACTGAATATTTACGATATCAGTTATGCTATTCCTGTAAATTCTAATAACGGTACTGTAAGCTTTCGTTATAACAATAGCGACAGCCACATCATCGAAGCACCTTTCCGTAGTCTAAATATTAGAAGCGAGATTCAAAACTATTCCCTCAGTTATCGTCAGCCTTTATACAGATCCCCAACCAGTGAGTTTGCTCTCGGGTTAGCCTTAGATTTGCGTCGAAACCCAACTTTCATCCTCAACAACATTCCTTATTCCTTTTCAGAAGGTCCGGACAAGGGCAAATCAAATGTCACAATCATTCGATTTTCTCAAGATTGGGTCAAGCGTAGTGCAAACAGAGTGTTAGCAGCACGTTCTCAGTTTAGTTTGGGTGTAGATGCTTTTGATGCCACAACTAACAACACAGGTACTGATGGACGATTTTTTTCTTGGTTAGGACAATTTCAGTGGGTGCAGCAGTTATCACCAAGAACTTTACTGCTAACGCGATTCACTGCACAATTGACCGGAGATTCTTTACTATCCCTGGAGAAATTTAGTGTTGGTGGGCTAGATACGGTGCGGGGATACCGCCAAAATCAACTGGTTACTGATAATGGCGTTGTCGGTTCTGTTGAGCTTCGCTTTCCACCTATATCCAACTATAAAGCATTCCAGCTAGCGCCTTTTTTTGATATTGGTACAGCTTGGAATAATCGCGAGTCTGATCCTAGCCCAAACACACTAGCTAGTCTTGGTTTGGGGTTAATTTGGCAACCTAGCCGTCATTTAAATTTGCGTTTAGATTATGGCATCCCATTAATAGATGTTAATAACCGTGGCGACACAGTGCAAGATAACGGTCTTTACTTTTCTTTGCGCTACCAACCGTTTTAAATCTGGCAACGGATGTTGTAGCGGATGTAGCGGATGCTTAATCTGGCGTTGCTGAATTACAATATGAACGCCATCAGTAGAGACGCGATTAATCGCGTCTCTACAAATATCCTGGTCGTACAAAAAACCAATTTCATATCCAAATTCAGCAACGCCCTTAATCTCGTCGTCCCACAGTCAAATCATCCGTTACATCCGTTATCTCATCCGTTGCCGATATTTTCTACCACAAGTGTGAGCCACAAACAACCTAGTATCTGCAACGATGGCTTTGGAACACTCTTAGAGCTATTCATGCAGATTCAAACACCAAACTGGGTTAAGCACGCTGTTTTCTATCAAATCTTTCCAGATCGGTTTGCTAAAAGTAAACAACCGCGCAAAAGGCTTTTACACGATGTACGTTGGGAAGATTGGGAATCTATGCCAACACTCCAAGGTTACAAAGGAGGAGATTTGTGGGGGATTATAGAGCAGCTAGACTACATACAGGATCTGGGAATTAACGCCATTTACTTCACACCCATCTTTCAATCAGCGAGCAATCACCGCTACCACACCCACGATTATTATCAAGTGGACCCAATGTTGGGGGGGAACCCGGCTTTTCAGGAATTGCTAGATGCAGCGCATCAACGCAATATCAAAGTCGTTCTCGATGGCGTGTTTAACCACTCTAGTCGCGGCTTTTTCTTTTTCCATGATGTTTTGGAAAATGGTCCCTACTCGCCTTGGGTGGATTGGTTTAAAATAGAAGCATGGCCTCTTTCTCCCTACAATGGTGAGTTTCCCGCTAACTATGAGGGTTGGGGTGGAAATCGAGCGTTGCCAGTATTCAACCATGATCACCCCCAAGTGCGAGAATATATTATGGAAATTGCCGAATATTGGATTAAATTCGGCATTGACGGTTGGCGGTTAGATGTACCGTTTGAGATTACAACCCCTGGTTTTTGGCAGGAGTTCCGTGAACGAGTTAAAGCTATCAATCCCGAAGCTTATATTGTCGGTGAAGTTTGGGGAGATTCCCGTCAGTGGTTGGATGGCACCCAGTTTGATGGGGTGATGAATTATTTGTTTGCCGGACCAACGATCGCTTTTGCGGCTGGCGATCGCGTGGTAATGGAACAAGTGCAAAGCCGCGACTATAAACCCTACCCACCTTTGTTTGCCACTGATTACGCTGAAAAAATGCAGGAACTACTGCAATTTTATCCTTGGGAGATTCAGCTGACTCAATTGAATCTGCTTGCAAGTCACGATACGGCACGGTTGCTTACCATTGCCGGGGGCGATCGCCCTAGTATCGAATTAGCAACTTTACTGCTACTTACTTTTCCTGGTGCCCCTAGTATCTATTATGGTGATGAAGTGGGTTTAGCTGGTGCTATAGATCCAGACTCACGTCGTAGCTTTCCTTTAGAAGCTGCTTGGAATCAGGAAATTCTCAATACTCACCGCCAATTAATAGCCCTACGCCACGCTTACCCATGCTTGCGTACAGGTGATTACCTAGTCCTCTTTGCGCAGGGAGGACTTTACATTTTTGCACGAACCTTGGGAACGGAGGAATTGATCGTTGCAGTTAACGTTGGTACCGCACCAGCAAAAGGTCATGTAGAACCTGCAATTTTGCATACACAACCCCACAAGCTGTTATATGGCACTGCTGAGGTTGAGTGGAATATTGAAGGAGAAACTAAACAGCTTTCTCTCAGTCTTCCGCCACGAACTGGGTGCATTTTAGGTGTTGGCTAATGGCTAATGGAAGACTGGTAACAATTGACAATTAGCAATTAGCCATTAGCAATCAACAAACATTTACTCGCTAGCAAGCAATCCGGGTATCAAAACTTTGTCAATAATGTGGATGACGCCATTGTCGGTCAGAATATCGGTTTTTAGGACATTAGCGTCATTCACTTTAAATTTGCCGTTGGCAGACTCAATCGCCAGAACTGACCCCTCAAATGTCTCCGCCTCGTTGATTTGCACCAAGTCATCAGACCTAACATCCCCAAAGGCAACATGATAAGCCACAATTCTCTTCAGCTTGGGAATATCTTGCAGCAGGGAATCTAAAGTTCCTTCTGGTAGCTGGGCAAAGGCATCATCAGTGGGTGCAAAAACTGTGAATGGACCAGGACTTTTGAGAGTGTCTCCGAGGTCGGTGGCTTCAACAGCCTTTACCAGCGTTTGGAAATTTCCAGCTTTGACAGCAGTTTCAACAAGATCAGCCATGAGGTTGCGTTACTTTATTAACATAGTATTACAAAGTATTTATAGAGTAAAAAGAGGCACTGAGCTTCTATCAACAGAGAGGTTGCTGGCAAATATAGCGGTTCTTAATTGCTTGCACTACACCTGTGAGAGGTACTCAGGAGTCAGGAGCCAGAATAGGGAGTTATCCTGAC
>CAZZXJ010000493.1:0-5409 GCA_964657905.1 uncultured Stigonema sp. | reverse complement strand
ACCCTTCTTCGTGACGGGACTTGAGCGAGGACCATGGCTAAGACCTCAAAGAAAGCCAATCAATCGGTGGTCAGCTATAGATTTAACAATATTTAGTATATATTATACATAATATACTGAACTTTAGCCATTTTTAGTAGAATGAAGCACATTTATAGAAAAATTGAGTGTGTTTTATTTTTTTTGCACGAATGGGAGATGCTGTTAAACCAACTTGCTTGTACTGCCTAATTGGTTAAAGTTAAGTTTTACTATGGGCAATTTCACCTAAAACCGAATGGCATGCAAGGGTAAGCTATCCGCTAAACAATGGTCAAAGCTGGACAACCAGTGCATGACCGTTGTAGAGATAGCCAGTCTTAGGTTCTTACAACCTCCGTTGTTTGGGTCATGACACCCGTGGGTGCTTTCCAGCTTACCGCTCTGTCGCTGGTCATTAAATATCCATATTTAGCTAAGGAAGTGTGGTCAGCTTAACAAGCCCTTACAACATTGACGTTAGCGAAGCGGTAGCGAGGAACGAGCGTCGGATAACTTTACTCCGCAAGGAAGGACTTTATGTCTAATTTTGTTTTTGTGATTGACGCCAATTTTCAACCCCTCGATCCAGTCCATCCAGGACAGGCGCGGCGATTGTTAAAACTTGAAAAAGCCAGTGTCTATCGTCGATACCCGTTTACGCTAATCCTCAAATACGAGGTTCCCAATCCTGTTCGAGCCACGGGAGTTTTTGAGTTAATAACACCGTCTGGCAAGATTAGTCCAGTACGTCACAAATACTGCAAAGCTATTCATCGTAATGACGGGTATTCTTACGCCTTTTAAGTCCAGCTTTGTCCACTGAAACGACGACTTAATGAATACCGATCGCTTCAGGGATCAGGACTTACCTATCAATTTCAATGGTGTTTAGGTGTATCAGGCAAAGGCCAACGAGCAACTTAAGTTACATAGAAGAGTCATATTGCAAGATGTTGAATAAAATTGCTAACCGCTTTCTCATCGGATATTCAGTTCCCTTAGCTTTCTTAATTGTGCAAGGTTTGACAACTGCCTTCATGAGTCAAAAAGTCTTTGATTTACAAAATGTAATCTCTCACCTACAAGCAACCCGTCAAGAATTCGAGCAAACGTCTTATGACATTTCTCGGATGTTACGATCTGCGCGAGGGTATGCACTTTTGCCCAAAGACCAAAGCTTCAAAACTATATTTAATGCCACATACGAATCTTTCAATCAACATGCTCAAGCCCTAAGAGAGTCTACTACTATCCCTCAACACGAAGATATTACGAATACTCTGATTACACCAGAGAACACGCTAATTGCAGAAGGTAACAAATTACATGACATCTTTCAAGAAGCTTTCAATCTCATTGATAATAATAAGCTAGTAGAGGCAACTCAACAACTTGATGCAAGTAAATCGCGAAATATCGACACGATGCGACAGCAGTTCAGCCAACAGGTAGAAGCTATCGTGAATCAGCGCAATCAGGAACTTCAAGAAGCTCAGCAATTCATGGTTACGGTAGCTTGGATTACTACTGCGTTAGCAATCCTTTCCACGATCATTATTGGTCTACGGATTGGTTTGCCTATAAAGCGACAGTTGCCGCAAGTAGTTGAATCAGCGGAACAGATTGCACAGGGTAACCTGACCCAAACTATTGAAGTTACGCAAGATAAAACTGAACTTGGGCAAATACTAGCAGCTTTCCATCACATGACGAAAAGCCTAAATTCATTGATATCCCAAGCCCAAAAGTCCGGTATCCAAATTACCAGATCTACCACGCAAATTGCGGCAGCAGGCAAGCAGTTAGAAGCAACCATCACAGAGCAAGCTGCTTCCACTAACCAAGTCAGCGCCACTTCTCATGAAATCGCCGCCACTTCTGGGCAATTAGTCTTGACCATGGATCAGATTAGTGATCAAGCCCAAGTAACAGCGAAAGCAGCAAGTCATAGTCAAGCAGACTTGATGCAAATGGCAGGTGCAATGCGATCCTTGGCTGTAGCGGCGACTACCATTTCTTCAACACTGGGAGTGATGAATGAAAAAGCCAATAACATCAATAGCGTGGTGACCACGATTACCAAGGTAGCAGATCAGACAAACTTACTCTCCCTGAACGCTGCCATTGAAGCCGAGAAGGCAGGAGAATATGGAGCAGGTTTCGCTGTAGTCGCCAGAGAAATCCGGCGCTTAGCAGATCAGACGGCAGTCGCTACCCTGGAAATCGAGCAAATGGTCAAAGAGATGCAATCCTCTGTTTCTAGTGGTGTGATGGCAATGGATAAGTTCAACCAACAGGTGAGCAACTCTGTGGAACAGGTAGGCAACATCAGTGCGGAAATCGCCTTGGTCATCGAGCAAGTGCAAAGCTTGACACCACGTTTTGAGGAGGTGAGTCACAGCATGGAGCAACAATTCGAGGGGGCACAGCAAATTAGTGTTGTGATCGCCCAATTAAGTGAAGCCTCCCAGCAAACCCTAGAATCTTTACAGGAGACTAACCGTGCCGTTGAGCAATTGGATGAAGCCTCCCACGGATTGCAAGGAATTATTTCTCGCTTTAAAGTGCAAAGTTAGACCAATATAAACTTGTCGCTCTCTATTATTCCCATACTCATTCCTATTTTTTATCATGTGGAACAAAATTTCTAATCGCATTTTATTTAGCTACTCAATTCCCTTCATAGGTCTAATTGTATTAAGTGGAGTTATCTCCACATTTAGTAGCAGACCGTTAAAATTACAAGAAGACGCTAAGCAAATTCAATCTAACATTAGGAATGCTGATGAAATGGCTGATGGCATTGGTCGAATGATCGCCAGCATCCGAGGGTATTTGATTTTTCCGGGAGATCAATACTATGTTGGAACCTATAAAGGCGGACAAGAAACGTTTCGCCAAAAAGCTGAAGCTCTGCAAACCATTACTGATCCAAAAACGCGAGCACTGGTGAATCAGTTGAATCAACTGGGCGAAAATTATGATGAAATATCGCAGAACTTTTTCCGCTTGGTTGATGCCAAAAACCTAGATGCTGCAAAAACTGAAGTTAGCAAACCACGAATAGCAAAGCTTACTGAAACGAAGAATCAGCTTGTCCAGGAGCTTGAGAACCAACTGAATAAGGACAATGAAGAAATTACTAAATCTCAAAATTTTATCGGTGGACTGTACATGGTTGGAAACGGACTAATACTTCTCGCTACTCTCATGGTAGGGTTGTGGATTAGCCTGCCATTGAAGCAGCAGCTACCAAAAGTTGTGCATGCGGCAGAAGGGATTGCAGACGGTGATCTCACCCAAACTACCGAAGTAACCCAAGATCAAAGTGAGGTTGGACAACTATTGGCAGCCTTCCAGCGCATGACGAAAAGCCTGAATTCATTGATATCCCAGACGCAAAAGTCCGGTATCCAAATGACCACCTCCACCACCCAAATTGCTGCTACTGGCAGGCAGTTACAAGCAACTGTCACAGCCCAAGCTGCGAGTACCAACGAAGTCAGCGCCACTTCTATGCAGATTGCTGCGACTTCTGGGCAATTAGTCAAGACTATGGATCAGATTACTGATCAAGCCCAAGTGACTGCATTGGCAGCTAGTAATAGTCAAGCAAACCTGATGCAAATGGCAGGTGCGATGCGTCATTTGGCTGTTGCCACAACCTCCATTTCTTCAACACTGGGAGTGATGAATGAAAAAGCCAATAACATCAATAGCGTGGTGACCACGATTACGAAGGTAGCAGATCAGACGAACTTACTCTCCCTCAACGCTGCCATTGAAGCCGAGAAGGCTGGAGAGTATGGAGCTGGTTTCGCTGTAGTCGCCAGAGAAATTCGGCGCTTGGCAGATCAGACTGCGGTCGCCACCCTAGAAATCGAGCAGATGGTCAAAGAGATGCAATCTTCTGTTTCTACTGGCGTCATGGAAATGGATAAGTTCAACCAAGAGGTGAGCAAATCTGTAGAACAGGTCGGCAAAATCAGTGGGGAAATCGCCCTAGTGATCGAGCAAGTGCAAAGCTTGACACCACGTTTTGAAGAAGTCAGCCACAGTATGGAACAGCAATTCGAGGGTGCACAGCAAATTAGCAGCACGATCGCCCATTTAAGTGAAACCTCCCAGCAAACAGTTCAAGCTCTACACGAAACCAACAAGGCGCTTGAGCAACTGGACGATGCCGCCCAGGGATTACAGTCCGTTGTTTCTCAATTTAAGGTGCAACGCTAATATACTTAATCTAAAGACATACCATTATGCAAAGTACTATCAGTAATGGGCGGACTGTCAACGATTGCTGGAACCAGATCGGTGTTGAAGGCGATCGCTCCTGTCCAGAACTAAAAACCGTGATTCACTGCCGCAACTGCCCTGTCTACTCAGCCGCCGGACGCACTTTATTAGAACGTGAAGCACCACTGGAGTATGTGAACGAGTGGACTAACATACTGGCAAAAAGTCAGCCTGACCATTCTGGATCTCAAACCAGCATAGCGGATGCCCCGCTTGCCCAAACCTTATCGGTGATGATCTTTCGACTCTTAGGCGAATGGCTGGCACTCCCAGTTCGTCTATTCCAAGAAGTGACACAGCCCTGTGTGATTCACACTTTACCGCACCACAGTAACGAACTCTTGCGAGGTTTAGTCAATATTCGCGGGGAAATTCTCATGTGCATCTCCCTGGGCAATCTCCTCGATCTGGAAACCATAGCCGACTCTCCTCATTTAAGTTCTGTGGTCTCTAAACGGATGGTGGTTGTAGTCAAAGATGAGGAACGGTGGGTTTTTACCGTTGATGAAGTGCGTGGAGTTCACCGTTTCCAACTAGATGAATTACAAGCTGCACCTGTAGTGATTTCCAAAGCCACAGAAGCTTATACAAAAGGCGTGATTCGCTGGCAGGGGCAAAAAGTGAATTATTTAGACTCTGAATTACTATTTTATACCTTAAACCGGAGGATTCTGTGATGGACAGCAAACAAGATATCAGCAACGACCTCTCCATACTGGATTTGTTCCGGTTAGAAGTGGAAACTCAAGCAGCCATCATCCACGAGGGGCTGTTAGCTCTCGAAACCCAAAGCCAATCTCCCCAGACATTAGAACACATGATGCGGGCTGCCCATTCGGTGAAAGGGGTAGCTCAAATTGTCGAAATCGATGCCGCCGTTAAGCTAGCGCACGTCTTAGAGGACTGCTTTATTGCTGCCCAGAACCAAACCATCACCTTGGGTGCAAAGCAGGTGGATGTGCTACAACACGCGATCGCTCTCCTCCAGAACATTAGCCAAGCAGGGGAACAAGAGCTAGATCGCTGGCTATCGGAACATGGTCCGGATGTTGAAAGTATTATACATGCTATAGGGGGAGTGGGGAGTGGGGA
>CAZZXJ010000492.1:0-5415 GCA_964657905.1 uncultured Stigonema sp. | reverse complement strand
GGCTATCAATTCCTGCTTTTTAACCATTTGATTATGTAGGTCAGACTTATTTGCTTTCCATCCTTCTTTAATTAGGAGCAAACAAAATCAACTTATGCACTTTTGGATATAAATGGGAAATTTTTGCGCTCATCTGACTATTGTAGAACCGCACAGAAGTTGGCACTAGTACCGCAATGCGGTACTAGTGCTTTCAAGGTGATTCATAAAATCTTAGTTCTGGCGATCAAACCTCTACTTTTCTCTCTGTGCCTCTGCGGTTAAAAAGTAATTTATTTAATTTAATAGGCGCAGAGAACACAGAGATCCGAGAAATTCTTGTCCAAAAATCTTAGACAGCTTGAAAGGGCTGGTCCTATAACCATAACTACCCAACTGTCACACCCTCAAGTTCCTCATCCGTCAACTCATACAACTCCCGCAACTTCTGCAACTTCTCCTCACCAGCATTCCAAAAACCTCGCCCATGCGCTTCTAACATCCTAGCCACAATATTACGGAAAGCCTCCGGATTACTAGCACGCAACTTCTCTGCCATGTCTGCATCAAGCGCATAAGTATCCATCGCCTGATCGTATACCCAATCCTCTGTAAAATCCGCAGTCCCACCCCAACCAATTAACGCCGTCATGCGTTGAGAAATTTCAAAAACACCCCCCGAACCTTGATTCGCCATCGCTTGCGCCCATTTCGGATTCAGCAACTTAGTGCGATACTCCATGCGCAGCAAATCATCTAAATCGCGTGGTGTAGTGTCTTTCGAGAAACTTTCCACAAAACTCGTAGTCACTTTTTTACCACTTTGTTTTTCCGCAGCCTTCTTCAAACCGCCCGTGTTAGCGTAGTATTCCTGAATATCTGTTAAACCATATTCCACCGAATCAATTTCTTGAACAATGCGATCGCTCGTTTGCAACAACTTATTCAGCACTTCCGGTCTAGCCTGACCTTTATCTTCTCTCCCAAAGCTAAACACATTGCGACCTTGCCAAGTATCCCCCAACTCCTCCCCAGATTCCCAATTACCATCAACCACCCGGTCATTGACCAGCGAACCAAAATCACCCGCCGGGTTAGAAAACAACCTTGCAGATGCATTCTCAACACCTTGCGCCTGCAACGCCAAAGCATGTTTCCGAATAAAATTCTCGTCCTCCGATTCATCAGCATCCGCCGCCCGCTGAAACAAATCATCCAGCAACTCAATAATATTCACAAAACTATCCCGGAAAATCCCCGACAAATTTGCCAACACATCAATCCGGGGATGTCCCACCTCAGCCAAAGACTTCAACTCATAACGGACAATTCTTCCCGTCCCCTCCTTCACAGGTTCAGCACCCACCAACTCCAAAAGAATCCCCAGAGACTCCCCCTTAGTCTTAATCGCATCCAGACCCCACAACATCACCGCCACAGTTTCCGGATACTTACCATACTCCTGTAAATGCTGAGCAATAATTTTTTGCCCAATCTCCCGTCCTCTCGCATAAGCAGCAGCAGAAGGCATTCTATAAGGATCTAAAGCATGAATATTCCTACCCGTCGGCAAAACACCCGCCCCATCCCGCAACAAATCACCCCCAGGCGCAGGCAAAATATACTCCCCATTCAAACCCCGCAACAAATTCCTCAACTCATCAGTAGTTTGTCCCAACAACTCCCGAACCAACCCCTCCTCCTCTTGGCGTTCTTGGCTTCTTCTCCTGGCGGAGACGCTGCGCGAAGGCGGTTCATCCCCAAAATAAGCCTCCAAATACCCCGCCATTTCCTCCTCATTAGGCACATCCCCCAACGTATGCAACCCAGAAGAAAAAAGCCGATTCTCCAACACCTGCAAATACTCGTACAACTTCACCAGATAATCATCAAAAGCATGCGCACTAAACAACCGCACATTCTCCCAAGTAAAAGCAATCCCCAACTGCTTCCCATCCTCAAACGGACAATCTGCATCTAAACCCGTGTCCACAATCTTTTTACAAATCGCTTCTTTCAGGACATAATTCTTTTCTGGGTCTTCTCGATACTCCGAAATCAAATCCCGCAATACCACCAACTCCTTATACAAACCCGCACGACCATAAGGTGGTACATTGTGAGAAATTAACACACCATAACCGCGACGCTTCGCCAAAATAGATTCAGAAGGATTATTTGCCGCATATATATATAGATTAGGCAAATCTCCCAACAAAATATCAGACCAAGAATAACCCGTATTACCCAAAGGAGATCCCGGCAACCATTCTACAGTACCGTGCATGCCAAAGTGAACCACAGCATCAGCTTGAAACTCATTTTGCAACCATTTGTAAAAAGCAGCGTATTGGGGATGGGGAGTTAAATCGCGTTCAAACATTAACCGCATCGGGTCGCCTTGTATCCCCAAAGGTGGTTGTACACCTATCCAGACATTTCCTAGCTGGACACCGCCAATCTGGAATTCATCGCCATAAGTTTTAATCCCTGTACCCGTCAGAGACTTCCATTGTTTCTCAATCCGCCATGTGCGGAGATATCCTAACCATTTTTCTAAGGTGCGAACATTAACACTAGAACCCCCCCTAACCCCCCCGTTTACGGGGGGGGATAAGACTCCCTCCCCGTTTACGGGGAGGGTTGGGGAGGGGTTCTCATCCGCCTCTTTCACTCGGCGAATCAACTCTTCCCCGTCTTCAGGTAAATCCCCAACGGTGTAACCTTGGTCTTTAAGTGCTTGTAGCAATTTGAGCAGACTGCGTGGTACATTTAACAATGCTGCTGTGCCTGTAGCACCGTAACCAGGGGGGAAGCCATAGAGAATAATTGCAATTTTCCTTTCAGATACAGGTTTTTGCCTAAGGCAAACCCAGCTTTTTACCCTACCAATTAATCGTTGTACTCGTTCTGGAACTAAATAAATCTTTTCTCCCACCAAACCACCAAGGGCAACTGTGTCAATTGCCCCATCTAGTTCTGGTAAAGCGTATAAAACAACACTTTGCAACCCGCCGATACCTTGGCGTGTCCAAGAGTGAATGTCTTGAATAAGTAGTGGTGCCGCCACAATATAAGGTACATTCTTAGCAGAGAGAATTTGTACAGCAACTTGCGTCTGACGCCCAGCCTCCATTGAACCTGCCGGACCACCCACCAGAGGAAAGCCAATAGTAGAGACAATAGCATCCACGACTACGGCTTCTGGAGAAACAGAGGGAATTTCTACATGACCAAGTTGTCGTTGCTGGGTTTCGTGTTCAGTTGTCATCCAATCCCGCACCGCTATATGACCTTCAACGCCATTAATAAATATCGGCAAAGGTACTAAACCAGCTTCTTCAAAACAGCGAATCAATTGGGCAATGTAAGGTTGTTTAGTAACAACATGCTTGCGGTAAAGCAAAATCCCTACCGTAGGGGCGGGGGAACCCCGCCCGTCCGAACCCCCCCCGCCCTTACTATTTCCATACCATTCCAAGTATGCCCGTGGAGATTCAAAATAACCTGAATAGTCGGGATGTAACAGACCCATTACCGGGGTTTCGACTGGCGGGGGAATGTCGCCTACCGTTAAATCCAGATATTTTTCTGCAAGTGTCCAGAATAATGCTGCAACATTTTCTGGTCCGCCGGCATTCCAGTAACCATAGATAATTAACCAGTTACGTAAGTCTTGCACTTTTTGCACTGGCACAAATTTTAAAAGCTTTGGTCCAATTTTTAAAAAGCTGATGTAACCTGCCAGTCGGTCTTCTTCCTTACCGTTGCTGAATTTGTCGAGGATAAATTTAACTGGTTTAGGCATTCCTTTGGGTTTGTCACCTATAGCAAAAGCACCCAACTTGTTTAAACTCATCAATTCCAAAGCTGACTCGAACACCAGACGGATAGGTATGTGAGAGACGCGATCGCGCAACCACAAAACCTGGTCATAATCAAATAGCAAGCTACCAAAAAACACATCAGCGTTATCAAGTGCTGCTTCTACCTCTGTTGGCGAGGTGGTAATGTCGCGATCGCTAAACACTCGAATATCTAACTCTTGCACACGAGAGTTTGCTAGATACGCCGCTTTCCGGTACAAGTCAGCGTTGAACGATTCAAACCCAGCAATCAGGATAATGCGTTTCATGCCCTTGACCCACGAAATATCTATTCAACTCAATTCTAAACTTACTAATTGCTAATTGCTAACTAAGTAAACAAAATTCAACGTAGGGTGGGCACTGCCCACCATTGCCTCTATGTATGGGTTACAAGGTTATCTAGCTGACTGGTAATGAGTATTGATTAGGGTTTATTTGTACTTTTAGACACCAAGAAATAACAATCTAAAGAACTGATTCAAAAACCTTGCTATTAAGACTTTAGGTTGTTAAAAGTGTATGGGAATAATCTGAGGTGCATAGTATGAAGTTTGGAATTGATGTCGGGCATAATTGTCCTCCTGATACTGGAGTTGCAGGTGTAAAGCGAGAAGATGTCCTGACACTAGATGTGGGATCTCGAGTTATATCCAAGTTAAAAGCTTTAGGGCATGAAGTCATAGAATGCCACCCAAAGCAAGCTGATACAGTACGTGAATCACTCTCAAAAAGATGTCAAACTGCTAACACTGCCAAAGTTGATACTTATGTCTCTATTCATTTTAATGGCTTTAATTGGCAAGCCAATGGTACAGAAGTCTATGCAATTAGCGATAAAGGTAGGAAAATAGCTGAGCCAGTATTAAATGAAATTGTTAAATTAGGATTTCTTAGTCGTGGCATTAAGAGTGGTACCCACTTATATGTTCTGAGAAATACACATATGCCTGCGATTCTTGTGGAATGTTGTTTCTGCGATGCCCAAAAAGATATGCATCTTTTGAATACAGAAGCAATGGCAAATGCAATTGTCAAAGGCTTAACTGGTCAATTGCCTTCCTCTTCTGTTAACCTCATACCAGATGAAGAACAAAATGTCAATACAACTATTATCAGACTTCAAAAAGCCTTAAATCAACTAAAGATTACCGATCAAAATGGTAACTCTTTGATAGAAGATAACATACTTAATGCCCAAAGTATATCTGCGCTCCAAAAATTTCAGGAAATTGTCGGAATTGAACAAACAGGCACTACCGGAGAAGCAACATGGAAGGCAATTAATCTAATTTTAGCGAAACGAATCATCAGAGTAAACCACGCTGGCGGTCCAGTTGTTAGATACTTACAACATCGTGTAGGTGTTGAGGTTGATGGTGTTTATGGTTCCCAAATGGAGGAGGCGATTAAGAAATTTCAGACACAAAACTCTTTACTCGCTGATGGGATTATAGGACCCTTAAGTTGGCAGAAATTAATCGGCTAGTACAGCGCGACAGAAATAGCCAGACAGTTAGAAACAGGTAAAAACCCAGTCTGTATATCTATTCTTCTCTCCTGACTCCTG
>CAZZXJ010000491.1:0-5431 GCA_964657905.1 uncultured Stigonema sp. | reverse complement strand
AATCAGAACTTCTCAGTCTGATTGCCGATTCCCTGCGTGAAAACACTGAAAATACTTTAATGCCAGCAGCATCATAAATTACTAAATAAAGGCAGGGCAGAAGGCATTCGTCAGCTATGATCCCACGCGCTATAACGTGAGATGGCAACAAGGACGCTTTATATATAAGCGCTGCACCAAAGCGGGACATCTTTTTTCTTTTGGCGCGTACAGAAAAACACGAATGTAGGATTTTTGGAGAATTTACCTTCTTTCGTCTGCCTTCTACTTGGTGCCTTTGTTTTGTAATTTAAACTCACTTGTTGATTTTAGTTTACGATTGATTTGAATGATGTATCATAAGCATTCTGCGTAGCCCATCAATGTATTAGTTTATTTTCCAATTAACCGATGAGCTAATTTGCGTAATGAATCTTAATAATCCTGAATCGAATACTTCCCCTGGCTCTCCTATTTCCGAGCCTTTTGATACCACGCTAAAGTGGTATAAGATTAGTGCTAAGGAGTTGTCTAAATTAACTAAAGTTTCAGAAAATCACATTTCTGAGTTTCGCCGGGGCAAGGGCGATGTCAGCACCAATGTTCTATCAAAACTGTTGGACGGCATGGAAATTTTAGCTCCTAGTTCCAAACAGCACTTTTTGCAATTAATGTCAGGTGAGAAAAAGTCTTCACTAACCTTAAAGGAAGAATTTTTGAAAATTATTCACCTAGCGAATGAGGATGAACTTTTGGATGGGCTAACTATAATCGCCAATCGGTTTCGTTATATCCGTAATTCTTCGGATGATTCATCTGTACCATCTTTGCTAGAAGTACAGCAGTAAAGATACTTAGTGGTGTAGAGGTAAATTGAGTAGCTCACAAGACGCTGAGAGGCTAATTGATAGTCTTTCTGATTCAGACAAAGCTAGGCTAATTGCCAAAAAACTGCGAGAAATGCCTTTTGAAACGAGGCATCAGATTATCCAGGAAGAAATTGGAGATTCTAAAATGGTGGTGGTTGTAGGTTCAAATATTAGGGCTGATGTTGCCCTCTATATTCAAAGTGCTGATAAAATAGATGTTCCTACAATTATAGAAGCAGTTGTGGAACATTGCCGTAAAGGTAAACACTTTTAAGTACGTATGAACAATTCCGATCAAAATAACTCTCACAGCGTGAGTGAAAAATTAGAGGAAATTTTTCGACTCACATCAAACTTTTCTTCTGAAGAAAAAAGCGAATTGTTACAAGCCTTAAAGAAATTAATTGGCAACAGTTCCGGCTTTAACGTTGTTTTGGGTGGCAGCAACATTACGACTGCTAACCTTGTCATCCAAATACAGACGATGGAAAAACCAGACATGGCAGAAGTGTTTAAGGCGATCGCACACGTTTAATTTTTCACGCAAAATTGGGAAAGCTAAGTGCATGAGTAACATTTTGCACCCAAAACCCAACAATTCGCACTTAGCAGCGATGCACCGGAAGCGCCTATCTTCCACAGCTAGGCTAATACTCAAGCTTGGCTTACTTTCCGCTGACGAGACATTTCTAGACTACGGATGTGGACGAGGATTCGACTTTCAAGCCTTGGCTCGTCGGGGCTATAACTCAGTAGGATGGGACCCTTACTATTTTCCGAACACCCTTCAAGTGCCTACTGATGTAGTCATGTTTAGCTATGTATTAAACGTATTACAAAATCCTCAACAGAGACGAGAATCACTGCTCCGCGCCTGGAGCTTTAGCAAAAAGCGAATGATAGTAGCAGCTGTTGTCCGTGGATCAGCGTCCATTGATGACGGCACAATTACCAAAATTGGAACATTCGCTAAGGAGTGGAAGCATATTGAACTGAAGGGCTTTATCGAGAGTACCCTTGGATATGAAGCCCGACGGCTTGATAAAGATAAGTTTCTAGTAGAGCGCGACGGACGACGGTTTACCCCACTGCATTATGAGGAGGTGTTAGAGAAAGTTCAGGCGATCGCCTGCTCTGGATGGGTCGCGCCGTGGCAAACTATTATCAGGCGCTACCACACTAACCTAGGCTATTGCCCAGACCCAGGCAGTGAGGATTTTGAAAGATGGCGCCGTGATCGAAGCCATTATAGGCTTATTTGCAGACAGCCTTGGCTACCAGGTAAGAATGGTCAGCCAGTGCGTGTGTTACACCTTCGTGGGGGGATGGAATCGGAGCATATGCAATGGGCGATCGCTGGTTTGATTCGTCGAAATAGGATAGCCGAATTGAAGTTTCACTGTATAGAGCAGAGTTTCTTACAAGAGTTTCGAGGATTTAAGACGTTCGACTTCCTTGACACAGAGTCGATAAAGATTTACAGGTAGTAGAAGACCTACGTACTCCCTTTAACGTGACCGACACAACTAGGAACACGGTAATGAGGATGATAAAATAGGATTCAAAGTGGGTTGCTTCCCACGGTCGCTGTCCGTCCACCAAGCCCGACCGATAACTGATATTCACTCTGTGTGGAAAGCATAGAACACTCTTGCTGTGGCGTCGTACCTACTTCAAACGTCAAAAGCGAGATCGTATAGCCACGTGGCTTACCTACCCTTAAAGGCTCCACTGTAAAGCCACATAGCCACCCTATGAGTGTTCACCTGCGGTTCACGTATCCTCGTAACGAGAGCAGAAATCCGGTCTAGTTTTCGGCAAGGACTATGCGGAATGCAACATTTGCGATCATGGTGAGAACCCGCCGTCCGTGCTAAGAGCACAGACTGTTTGCAAGTATGCTCCGTTCTCCCGGAGGTCGAACCGAGCAAGCGAATAATTATAATTCACGTTCCTTTAGACTAGCTAGATGCCCCGTCTTGTCGCTGTGCGGGGTTGCTGACATAAATAACAGTCAACAGTCCTACAAACATCTAGATGGTGATGATCGATAAATCAGCAGTATAACAGTTATCGGTCCTAGTTGGAGTAAGACCGATAAGGTGGTCGGCGTGATTCTTGAGTTGGGGAATGAACTTCTTGGTTGGGATCCATATTCCTTGACCCCAACTCAAGAACCATCCTCCTCACCTTATCGGTCCTCTGTGGGGGTAATAAAATTCTTTTAAATGCTTCGGGAATTGTGAAGTTTGACAGTAGGATGTTTTCTTCAAAAATTTGGGAGTTTTGGGAATTTCCGGAATTCAACAGTGATGAATTTTGCAACTTAGCCACAACATCTCGACTTACGATCTAGTATCTGCGATCAAGGGGTTTAGGGTAGCATCACCACTATTCAATTCGAGAATTGCCTTGCGGCGCAGCTGAGGGCTCGTTGCCTGCGCGAGTAGGGGTTCTACCCTCAGCCGGTGGTTTCAACTTCGCTAGCTCCCTGTCGTTTCCCCGTCTCGCGCTCGGTTCATTGCCCCTGGGCTTACGTTGCTTTGTTTCCTCCACTCTTCTATTATATCCATGTATACATGGATTGTCAAGAGGGTTGAATAACTTTACACAAACTTTATATTGCTTCACTTCCTTCCACTCCGTTACGGGCATGGAGGGGGGGGGCCTCGTTTCTCATTCTATGTCTGCGTTGCACATTTCCCCCCCCTCCATAGCCCTCCACTCTGTTCCAGTCGCTCCGCTAAATAAACATAAAAAAAGGCGGATCAACCGCCTCAGTTTTTTATTTATATCTTTCTACCGTTATTTATCATTGTGTCAATTAAACTCTTTAACCTCTTCGTTGCCTCCATCATGTTGCGTCCAAAGTAACCAGTGTCAAGTTCTTCACAATCAATTTCTTGTCTATAAACCCAAGCTTCAGCAATAAAGTCATTATACAAAGCAGAAATTCCATCTTTTGGGTAGCAGCTCTCGCGAACTCTTAGTGTAAAGCCTTTATAAGTTGTGGTGTATAAAGTTCTCATTTCTTTCTCTCTCTAACTATATTTATATTTTACCATGTATACATGGCGAGCGTCAAGAGTTTTATTGAGATCTTGCATAAAGAAATATTGCTCCATTTCGGCTTCCATTATATGTCTGCGTTGCATATTTCCCCCACCACAATCCTCCTTCCCGTTCCTGTCCTGCCGCTGATTAAAGTGTCATAAAAAAAGGCGGTTGACCCGCCTCAGTTTTTTAAGTCCTGTCAGTTTTTGAACTGTAAGCTGCAACTATATGGTGACAAAAAACTTTTCCATTAAATTGGTTTAAAAGCTGTGGTAGTTCCGTCTTCATGCGGTTCTTCCAGCACTTGTATCTCATGCAGTCGCACTGCCATCCACTTGCTTTAGTGAAGGTCACGAAGTACTTATCGTTGCATTGAAAGCTCTTAACTAGATACCCACCTGTAACTCGTTTCACTGGTAGTTGCTCAGCTTTAAAAATAGATTCCTCTTTGAGAATATCTGCTAAATCTTTATAGCTAACAATGCCAGCCTGTTTAATCCACACTCCCACTGCCCAGGCTTCAGCATATAAATCATGCACATTATAGTTTTCCATCCACTTAGTTCTACCTTTTTTTTCTAATACTTGACCCACTACATATTTGCTCATTGTTTGTGAAGCTAAAGCTGAAGAAATCTGCATATCTTTTATCCTCTTATCTATTGACATTATACCATGTATACATGGTATAATGTCAAGTATAGAGAAGGAAAAAAACTATGGAAATCGCATTCACAGGACCACGTAATTTAACTAAAGAACAAGAGCAAGAAATTTACAAAGATTTTACATACTTCATCTCTAATCATGATGCTAACTGGCATGTTGGTGACGCACCTGGACTTGATAATTTTGTACGTCGGGCTGCTGGGTACTACAAAAAGCAGATCACTGTGTACGAAGTGCAGGGCA
Source organism: uncultured Stigonema sp. (assembly GCA_964657905.1). Lineage (GTDB taxonomy): Bacteria > Cyanobacteriota > Cyanobacteriia > Cyanobacteriales > Nostocaceae > Stigonema. Next base: position 617 of record CAZZXJ010000491.1, on the reverse strand, counting down.
CAGAACGCTGGTGCTTTGCAGAGCGTAGTAAAAAGATGGTGGATGCACTTCCCAGAAGCGAAGACTCTTGGCTGTACGCCTTCCCCAACAAGCTCTGCCCACCAGAATGCAAGCCTTGCAGCAACCCCAATGGCGGCGGGTCTGGTACCTGGCTCACAATTGCATATGCCAAGTATCGGGGATTGCAGATATACTTTTTCCCACAGTTTAAAACTCGATTTGGCGATCAACGCTGGATGCCTGAATGGTTAAGGGAGCCTGAAGCTAAACAGCTTTCACTTTTTTAGTCGTTTGGCGGCGGCTGCGCCGCCTTAGCTTATTTCTTCTTCACAGTAAAGCTTTTATAGGCTGCCAGGTCAGACAGCAGCCCAAGATACAACGTTTTACTATCTGACTTAGACCAGCGCTGACCTGTGCGTAGCCTAGGTCAGCGTGCCCCTACCATGCCACCACCTAAATGCGATCGCTCTGTTGAAAGTGGGGTTCCATACCTTGGCTATCTCGCTCTAGTTTCTCTTTCCCTGGAATAACGTTGACAATTTGCCGCGCCACTGGTATACTGTTACTACCAAGCACTACAACCACAGGTGCAGGATTTGAAGTCATAATTGATACTG
>CAZZXJ010000490.1:0-5441 GCA_964657905.1 uncultured Stigonema sp. | reverse complement strand
GTAAGTACTGCTAATTGCTGATTGCTAATTGCCTGACTACGATTAGCAATTAGCTATTAGCCATTAGTAACCATTACCAATGTTTATTTATACCTACTTAAATGTAATACATGGGATTAATATATTGGTCATGCTGTAGTTTGTCGTAGAGATCCTGTAGAGTATAGCGCCCAAAGACTGCCATTGCAGCTTGTGTCGCTTCCTGCCAAACTTCTAGGATGATCATATTTTCTATATTTATAGGCTCTTTGGATTCCGACTGTTCCAGGATACTAGTACCTTCCAGACAAGTCAGAATCTCCAAAATGGTAATTTCGCGGGGTGTCTTGCTTAACATATAACCTCCTTTGACTCCGCGTTGACTACGCACTATGCCACAGCGCCGTAGCACCATCAACAGTTGCCCTAAATAGCGGTCTGGTATTTGCTGAAAAGCTGCAATTTGCTCGATTTGCAAGAATTCTCCAGGCTCGTGGTATTTAGTTAGTTCTAGCAGCGCCAACAAGGCATATCTAACTTTGGCGGACAGTTCCATGATGAAAAAGTTAAGCTAAGGTTATGTAATACTACGATTAGTCGATAAACTTATAGATTTTTGAGCAATGAGCAATGGGGGAGAAGATGAAGAACAGGGAAATGTAAAGAAAATACAAACTAACTATGCCCTATACCCAATTAAGAGCCACAGGCTTGTTAAGAAGGCGCGACTATGACATACTTTTATTCAGCAATTGTTAACCGCAACAACTATACCAATTTATCGTAGTTTTTTTTAGTTCAAGAAATTCAGTTAAAAATTTATCTTGCTGAATACGGTTACTGCTGATCTTCCTTCTTATTTGTAAGCGCTTTCCATCTGTATAAGTAGGTGAGTAGAAATAAACATAACTATGTTACGAAACATAAACCCGCCTAAAACCCTTACAAATGACTAATGACCAATGACTAATGACGATCACAACCAATAAGGTTTATTTAGATTCGACCTACTTAATATATGAAAAAAAATAAGGGATTTAACAATGCAGGTAAACTAACTGCACTTTTATGTCTGATAACTATCTTCCTCACGCCTTTTGTAATTGTAAATGCTGGAGAACGCGGCGTGTTAATGCAGTTTGGTAAAGTGCAAGACAAGATACTAGGAGAAGGAATTCACGTAGTTATTCCCGTAGTCAATACTGTGAAAAAGTTGAGCGTCCGTGTGCAAAAGCAGGAAATTTCTGCTGAGGCATCCTCAAAGGATCTACAGGATATTTTCACTGATGTAGCACTCAATTGGCATGTTATTGCAGACGAAGTAAATGCTATTTTTCAACAAATTGGAGACGAAAAAGATGTGACAGAAAGGATTATCAACCCAGCAGTTGAAGAAGTACTAAAGGCGGTAATGGCAAAATATACTGCTGAGGAGATTATCACCAACCGGGGAGAAGTGAAAGCAGGAGTAGATGATGCATTGACTTCACGGCTGGCTGGCTATCATGTAGCAGTAGATGATATTTCCCTAGTGCATATCCACTTTTCAGTGCGATTTGGCGAGGCGGTAGAAACGAAACAGATTGCCGAACAGGAAGCAAAACGAGCAGAATTTATCGCGCTAAAGGCATTAAAAGAAGCTGAGGCAAAAGTAAATATAGCCAAAGGAGACGCTGAGGCGCAAAAGTTGTTGCGTGAGAATTTGACTCCTGATTTACTACAAAGGCAAGCAATAGAAAAATGGAATGGAAAACTGCCATTAATTGTTGGTAATGGCGGACCAAAATTTTTGGATTTGAGCGAATTTTTAAAAGAATAGCGAAAATTGATTTTATTTGCCATTGAGTAGGGTGGGCATTGCCCACCTTACTTAAATGCACATTAGGAGTCGCGAAGAAATAACTTACCTGTTTTGGTCAGTATAACCTTTGATTATCAAGGTTTTCAGTGATGAAAATTGGTAACTTATTCGTGCGCGCTTCCTTAGCTTAACTACCAAAGACTCAGAATAAAGCGGGAGTATCGAGAATCTTAAACTGGATCAATGCCAGAATCACCAGAGTATATACGGTTGAGGAAACAAAACCCGTCAATAACTCTTTTTTCAGGCTATGCTCTTTCGGTTGATTTTGAAAAACATCCCCAGCCCCTACTTGCATCAAGAGAATTCCGACAATGTTAGAGAGCCAGTACCCTATGATGGCGCAAGGTAGGAGTAATTTTGGGGAAAGCAAACTACAGACATATCCAAAAAAATAAGCAATTGGCAGATTGAATACTAAGTCATTCCACCAGCACAGTGGTGAAAGCAAATATCCAATAACCAGAAAGAATCCGCCTTTGAGTTTTTTAAACATTACTTGTTTAGAGTTCCCGGTTGCAGCCTGCTGTAACTGCTTAGGGATCAGTCCTGCTACACTCGACTCCTGACTGACTTGTTGGATAGTTGCCATAATAATGCATAATTTCTATCGTATTACAGTAGTTTAAACTAAAAACTCAGAAAAAGTCCAGTACAAAATTAGAGCGCCAGTCCAGTCTTTGATGAAAGTAAGAAAAACTACTTGCATGTGTAGGGTTTATACCAATATGGTTCGGATAACTACCAGCCCAGAAACCGGGTTTCTCTGACTCCCACCGACTTTTAACCGAACCGTATGAAAATGTATACTTAGTAGTAAAATTTTTCTATTTAAAATTTTTGTAACACAACTTGCTATAGGAATCCGATTTGAATTTTGAAAAAATCTCAGTAGTCTTTTCGGGTGTGAAGCCGAGAGTACGGCACCGAAAGGTTGGAATAGTGCCGTACTGCTGTGTCCTAAAACACCCTACGTGTATTTCAAAAATCAAATATGAGTCCTATATGTAGAGCTAATCGAGAGAGGCGAGCTATTAATAGTTATAATAAAAATATTGGATGTTTTTAATAATATGACTACTTCATCTTTAACAACTTTCTTTTTGATATCAGGAATTGTTTTCCTGTTGATTGCTGTTGTCGGACAATCACGTTTAGGCTTTGCTGAAATAAATCCTGGTTGTTTTGGTAGATTGTTGGCTGTAATTATTGGGATTTTTAGCTTAATATGTGCTGTTTTATTAGTAACATTTCCTACTGAAATGCTTGATTTGTTGAAAAAATATTTGGCACAGCAGCTGCAACAAAACCAAGGCTTTATTACCAAGATTTATAGCGGTTCTTGATTCTTCATACTCGTTCCCAGACTCAGTCTGGGAATGCATTACTGCAGATGCCTGCATCATAAAAAAATTACCTAAAATGTGAGGCAGAGCCTCACGGATAGCATTCCCTCGCTCTGCCAGGGAACGAGAAAATAAGCGCAGCGCAGCCTACTTAATCAGAGAATCTTAATAATACGCTCCCACCAGGCTATAAATCAGAGCAGTCAGCACTGACAAAGTGATCATAACGTAGGTAAATTCTCGCTGCCATAGGAAAGTTAATAGGGAAATTACCACGCGAACGATGGGAGTTGCAACTAGTAGCAGCAGTCCAAGTTGGATCATGCCTCGGCGGCTACCTGATAGAACTGCTGTAAAGACACCTGTTGGAGAACAAAACTCGGATGGTTCTCCTTGAAAAAACTGATAATCAACCGGCTCAGCACCGTGGCGAATCAAGTACAGTATGCCACCTACCAAAACTACAGTGCTAGCAATCAGAACGCCGTATTTTAGTATGTTGCTGAGCAACATTTCAAGTTGCTGCTCATTCAATGTTTTCGTGTCATTACTGTTGGTGTCAACCTCACAGTCACTACTAACGCCCTGCTGTGCTAACTCTTCAATGTCACAGTCTGATTCTTCATGCTGCAACCAGCTATCTAAAGACGCGAAATTTGAGCCAGTGCGTTGGTGAGGCAGCGAGCAGTACGTCCGAGTGTTTCCCGACAGAGGCGACTGCCGAAAGGCTCTGCCGACTTGAAGCAACTGGCGTCGCGTCTTTACACCCTCTGGCAATGCTGATGAAACCCGTGGAAAACCAAATTTATCCATTCTAAAACACTCCTGATAGACTGCTGTAGACCATCTTAAAAGCCATTACCACCAGCACAAGACTGAAGACTATTCTTAAAATCTGTGTCTTAGATCCTACAAGAACTTTTGCCCCCAGAAAAGCACCAGGCAGTACTCCCAACATCACCGGCATTGATAGTCCTGGATCTATATAACCCCGGGCTAGGTAAACTCCTGCTGATGCTGCTGCTGTCACGCCGATCATAAAATTGCTGGTGGTTGTAGAAACTTTGAATGGGATACCCATGACTTGATCCATCGCCAGTACCTTAAACGCTCCCGAACCAATGCCAAGTAATCCGGAAATCACTCCAGCTACTAACATCACGCAAAACCCCATCGGGACAGAATGAACTTGGTAGGACATGAATCCATCAGGGGTTGGGTAAGTGTCATTAAGTTTCAGATAGACTCCCAAAGGGTCGGGTGAGTCATTTTCCGGATTTTCGAGTTTGGGTTGTTGTGAAAGGTAAGCTGAATAAAGTAGGACAATGGCAAGGACGATAGTCAGGGCTTGGACAGAAATCAAAGCGGCTATTATTGCTCCAATAAGCGCTCCTATTGTTGTCGCTACTTCTAAAAACATTCCTAAACGCAAATTAGTAAAGCCTTGTTTAATATATATAGATGCCGCACCCAAGGAAGTAGCGATGACAGACACCAAGGAAGCACCAACGGCATACCGGATATCAACTCCAAATACTGAAGTTAACAAGGGAACAATCACTACTCCACCCCCTAAACCAGTTAGCGCCCCTAAAAAGCCTGCGGTAAATGAGCCAATCCAAACTAGTAAAGAAAACTCTAATATATTCACATTACATTCCTCTTTACTTATAAATGTATATTAAAGATAGTAGAAGCTCCTTTGTATACGTTAATACAAAAATCATAAATTTAATGCCAGAAACCTGGTTTATTTTTAAATATTTAGTTGTTAAACACACAATATTTGCTAGAAACTGGGTCTCTTTGTGGTGGTAGTGGGCAGCGGAAAACGTTTCATCACTTTCAGCGCCCGCCTCCAAATGTTTGCGGCGGTTACAGTGAGTAAGAATTCACTGCCTACTAAAGGAAGTAGAGTCAAAGTGTCACTTTCTGCCAAAATCAAAGCACCTATTTCCATTAAAACAAAAGGCACAAGATTATTGCCATAGCGAATCCGAACATCAGCGATCGCTCTCTGGTGAATTAATTTTTATGCTACAAAACACAAAACTCCTACGAGTAGAAAGAAGACCCCCAGAATTACCAGCAGACTCTCCCAGGTCCTGCTGGCGAATAGATACTAATGTTATCAGTACCATTGCTCATATCTTGCACCACTCTCTTGTGACGAAAATCAGAGCAACAAAAAGCCTATGCTGATCGTAGGGTGGGCACTGCCCACCTACCCCTTCCACAAGGGAGGTGCAAGATGT
>CAZZXJ010000489.1:0-5441 GCA_964657905.1 uncultured Stigonema sp. | reverse complement strand
ACATGGTTTCAAAGCACTGCTAAGTTACCAGTTGGGGTTAAGGATTTGTGGTGGGGAATTTAAGGTGTAGAGACGCGACATGTCGCGTCTCTACATAGGTTGAGGGTTGATAATTTATCTCAGCCCTTGCAGTATTGAGTAGGTAGGCACAATAAAACATAACTATATTAAGTTTTGTTAAGAGGCTGTCAGCCAACTAACTACTAACAGCCCTAACAGATAGTTGTGTTTATTTACGCCAACTTACTTATATCTGTACGTTCGCTTCTTAATTTGATGAAGGTTGTTTCGTCGATGCATGGTGCTGTTTCATTTTCGCCTGCTGTTCAGGGGTAAGAATTGCTTGGATTTGTTGCCGTTGATCGTTGAGAATTTCGTGAACTTGTTGTTTTTGATCTGCTGAAAGATTGAGCGATCGCAGTACCTTCATTGGCGATTCATGACGACCCTGATTGGCAGCTTTGAATTGGTTTTGCTGGTCAGAAGATAGGAGAGCGACTATTTTCCCTTGGGTTTGCTCTCTAATCTGTTTCATTTGTGCTTTTTGGGCGTCAGTTAAATTCAGATCGGAAGTTTTCTCTGAAACCTGAGCGATCGCTGTCGGGGCTGAAGAAGAATTTGAAGCGGACTCGGTAGAATTATCCTGAGAAACTGCCCCACTCTTAGACGGTAATTGACAACCCGCAGCGAGGATCAGGATCACAGCAGCGCCCAATATCGGTTTGAAATCAAATTTATATTTCATGAATGCCTTTCCTTATGTGATGGTTTTATTTGCAAACAGTTATCAACTAATAAATATGTGAATACTGATAACTTAGTGAGAGTTGATGCAACGGACACTTCTAAACGGGTAAATGCAGCCCTTCATGCTCGATCAACTTGACTCAAAATAGAAGTCTTACTACAGAGGGCGCAACAGAAATAACCAGATAGTTAGAAACAGGTTAAAACAAGCGTCTATGTATTCTTCAAGGGCAAGACTCCTGACTAAGAGCACTAGGTTCACTCATAGTGACCACGAATCCATACCCGCTCACCATGTCTGTGTTCCCAATGCCCTGGAACCCACCCACGTTCATCGTGCTCATATGGCCTATCTACGATGACTCTGGATGGATAGGGGTGAACGTGAGGGTTGATAATGATTTCTAATGCCGATGCCCGCGATGGTAGGGAGGCAATAGCCAACGGTAGAGCGAGTGCTGCACCTGCGATAATCCGTTTCATCACTAAATCTCCTTGAATCAATTATCTATAGTTGAGCCGGATAGAACCTGATCTGGCTTAACAGTTTGATATCTCAATCATAGAACTTGAATTTGCCATACAGTAGTGACAAATTTACTTAAATTGACCATGTCTTTAGTGGGATATTCAGCATGACATTAGTCATGGGTTAGGGCTAATGCATCTACAAAGGAAAGGCTAACGTTCCGGAAGAGTCATTAGATCCGCCGCATGAGTGATCCTTAGGTACGAATTTGTGCCCCTGTGTCGGGAACTCGTCGGATAGCCTCTCGATCAATGTCGGTGGCAATTTCTTTCGAGTGGTCATACAATAGGATATTTGGTTTTGAAGTTGGGAATAACAATAGTTATGGAGTCCTGGCGTTAGGGGGATAAAAATATTTTGCTATTCAACGACTGAGGAGCGAGTCAGACAATTTTATTGGCGATTATTTTAGAGCTTTCCATGCTTCAATTGTTTTATTTCCAATATCAAAAGAAACCTCTTTAATTTTGTTTTCTATATAAGCACGGCAAACGATTTTGATTTTACTTTGGTTAGAAGTTTTCTTGAGTGCAGTTTTAATTTCCTCGCTTAAACCTATTGCGAGTGGAGGTTCATCAGCCCAATTCACATTAGCATGACCGTATTCGCAAGCATCTTCAAACATTTTTGCCTTTAGTCGATATTCCATACCATCAATACTTAAATTGAATTCAGTATTGCTGCTTGTCCAGTATGTTAATGGTTGATCTTCAAAATCCATAGATCTAGCCCATTCTTGCCCTTTGACTAAATATTTAAAAAGAAAGCTTTCTTTAGTCCAGACAGTTAAAAATAGCTTTTTTTTAGCTTTTTTACGGTCAAATATTCCTTGGAAAAAAGAATCAGTTGGATTGGAGTATTCTTTGTCTAAAACTACAGATGTTTCATTGTTCTTAGGATCAGTTACCAATACAGGTTGACTCCATTTTACTCCTTTTTTATTGGGAGATAGATCACAAATTGATGGAGAGTTAGGTGTTTGGTAATATGTTTTTGATTGGATACTTGCGAGGGCTATATTTGAGGATGCCAATAGAGAAATTAAGCAGAGGTTAATTACTCTGACTACGTTCATGATTTTTCCTGATTTTGATTATGTTGTTTACACAAGACTTCAACTTCTTCGCTCATGTTCCCATTCCCTTCTAGGGATAGAGAATGGGTCGTTTTGATTGCTTGTTGTTTTTACCAGCTATTAAATTTAGTTGGGGTTTTGGATTAGTACCCCTCGTACAAGGAGTCTTGTCGGTTTTGAGGAATATGAGCAGACATTTTGCCCCCTTTTTGAACCAATTTCTTAAATCTCAAGTCGCATAACCGCACTGCAACGGACGGACACCACTACAGTTGCAAAGATTAAAAATACTTAACATTTAGTTACGATAAAGACATCGAGAGGGATAAAACCAAACCTCTCAAAGCTGAAATTAAAGGTGTACGTCATGAATGGCACAATTCGCGTTGGCAACCTCTTCGGGATTCCCTTCTACATCCATCCATCCTGGTTTTTAGTCCTAGGCTTAGTAACTTGGAGCTATAGCAGTGGACTAGGGGCGCAATTTCCCCTACTATCCGGAGGATTAGCTTTGCTACTAGGATTGATGACAGCGCTGTTGTTATTTGCCTCTGTCGTCGCCCATGAATTAGGACACAGCTTCGTTGCCAAAGCGCAGGGAATTGATGTAAAATCAATCACACTGTTCATATTTGGCGGGTTAGCAAGCTTAGAAAAAGAGTCAAAAACCCCAGCAGAAGCATTCTGGGTAGCGATCGCAGGTCCTTTAGTTAGCCTACTACTATTCGCTATATTCATAGCAGTTGGCTTTGGTACAGTCACTTCAGGACCATGGGCAGCGATTGTCGGTGTACTGGCTTCTGTTAACTTGGCATTAGCGTTGTTCAACCTGATTCCTGGTTTGCCTTTGGACGGGGGAAATATACTGAAAGCGCTTGTTTGGAAAATTACGGGTAACCCTTACAAGGGAGTAGTTTTTGCCAGTAGAGTTGGGCAAATCCTTGGTTGGGTGGCGATCGCCTCTGGTTTACTCCCCCTGCTGTTATTTGGCAGCTTTGCTAACTCCTGGAATTTGTTAGTCGGTTTCTTCTTGCTGCAAAATGCTGGTAAGGCGGCTCAATTTGCGATCTGGCAAGAACAACTTACAGGTTTGACAGCAGCTGATGCGGTAACGCACCATAGCCCGATTGTCTCTGCTCATCTTACTCTCCGAGAGTTTGCCGATGAACGGATCTTAAATTGGCAAAACTGGCGCCGGTTTTTAGTAACTGATGAAAACGGGCACTTGGTGGGAGCAATATCTATTGATGACATACGTTCCATCCCAACTACATTGTGGTCAGAAACGCAAGTCAGAGAAGTCATGCGACCAATTGAACAGTCTACCACCGTCCAATCCGATCAAACCTTATTGAACGTAGTACAGCTACTCGAACAACAAAAGTTATCTACACTTCCCGTAATTCGTGACAATGGAGTGCTAGTCGGAATCTTAGAAAAAGCTTCTGTTATTAACTTACTTCAGAAAAGAGCGCAAGCAAACCCTGCATAATTGTCATTTGTCATTTGTCAAAAGCTAATGACCAATGACCAATGACTATTGACTATTGACCAATGACTAAATTTTCTTTTGAATGTCTTGGTTGCTGTAGCCAGACGAAAGCACGGGCTGGGGTTTTTTTAACCCCTCACGGTCCGGTTGAAACTCCACGGTTTATGCCGGTGGGGACGCTAGCAAATGTTAAAACCATGACTCCAGCCCAACTTAAGGACACTGGAGCGCAAATGATACTATCCAATACCTATCATCTGCACCTCCAACCTGGTGAAACGATTGTGGCTGGAGGTGGAGGGCTGCATAAGTTTATGGGCTGGAACGGTCCAATGCTCACGGATTCAGGTGGGTTTCAGGTATTCAGCTTGAGCGAAATGCGCCATATTAGCGAAGAAGGTGTAATATTTCGTTCACCCCATGATGGTCAAATCATTAATTTAACACCAGAACGCTCTATCGAGATTCAGAATACTTTGGGGGCGGATGTGATCATGGCGTTTGATGAGTGTCCACCCTACCCAGCTAGTCGCCTAGAGGTGGAAGCCGCAACAGAACGCACTTACCGTTGGCTAGAAAGATGTATTGCGGCGCATCAACGTAGCGATCAGGCATTGTTTGCCATTGTACAGGGGGGTGTGTATTTAGATTTGCGCTCTCATGCTGCTGTTGCTTTATCTAAGTTTGATCTGCCTGGATATGCCATTGGTGGTGTGAGTGTAGGAGAACCTCCAGAATTGATGGCTAAAATTGTGCAAGTTACAGCGCCACTGCTACCACCCGAAAAGCCCCGTTACTTGATGGGCGTAGGTACTTATCGGGAAATGGCAATTGCCATCGCATCTGGCATAGATTTATTTGACTGCGTGATTCCCACTCGCTGGGGAAGACATGGTACGGCGATCGTACAAGGCGATCGCTGGAACTTAAAAAATGCTAAGTTTCGTGAAGATTTTACACCTTTAGATGAAACTTGTCCTTGCTACACTTGTCAAAACTTCACCCGTGCTTATTTGTCTCATTTAGTACGATCGCAAGAAATTTTGGCTTACACTTTGTTAAGCATTCATAATATTACCGAACTAATTCGCTTTACGCAAAAGATCCGCTCTGCAATATTGAGCGATCGCTTTGCCACAGAATTTGCTCACTGGCTCAACTGAATGAGGGGCTAACTCATGAAAAGGGTGTAGGGGGTAGGGTGTAGGTAACCCCATACATAAATGCAGGGGTTTCAAGCAAGGACGTTGCAACTAGGAGCGCTACGCGTCTCGAAATACATTTTTCTTTGATTTCATACATAAATGTAGGGGCGCCTTCCCCCTAACAGGGTGTGGTTGTTTTATCTGACTCCACACCCACGCAGCCACACCCCACACCCCGTTCTCGGTCAAAATAATTCGGAACGCGATAATTGGTAATTCGTAATTATTACCCCATGTATAAATGCACTTGCTCTGTAGTAAAGAAGATCTCGCTTTTTTTCTTTTTCATAATTAAAAGGCGTTAGCGTTAGCGAAGCGGTAGCGACGAAGGAGCGTCAGCGGTAGCGATAGCGAAGCGTTAGCCGGTACTCCGGCGTCGGAACGAGCGTCAGC
>CAZZXJ010000488.1:0-5446 GCA_964657905.1 uncultured Stigonema sp. | reverse complement strand
TTTGAAACCCCTGCTTTTAAGTATGGGGTTCCCTACACCCCACACCCTGTTCATCCTCAATTCCCTGGTGCTAGTACTCACAGCAGGGTAGGAGACTGGGAAGTCACCAGGGTTGAGGAGTACACCCCAGAATTGCCCACCAACGATTTTGAATCTATTGTTATTTGCTATTGTCGATATTGCCCGGTTACGACGCCACTTGAGCCACTACCAAAAATCCAGACTACTCAAGAGTTGCAGGAAGTGCAAGGGTAATAAAGTGTTAAAAGCACAAACAACCGCAACTCAAATCGGAAGTTGTCGTAGCCAAAGTAATATTTTAGCGCTTGTTCTAAATTGGGATATTGAAGCATATGTCACTGTCTGACAAAGGAGGCATGTGAGCCCTGCCCTAGATCAAGCAATTATTGTTATGAGGCAACGTTTTGAGCAATTTACAAGTGATCTTAAAATTCTTTGGCGTCAATCCTAACTGGCTTGAATTTTTATTTACAGCAGTTTTCAATTGAATTGACCACATTGTAAGGGCGGGGTTCCCCCGCCCCTACGGTTATATTTTGATGGGGTTCCCCCTTCTCAAGGTGTAACCACTTAATGGGTCAGCAAGATGGCTACTTTACGAATCATAATATTATGTGTAAAGTTTATTCGCATTTATCACTTATGTCGAAAGCAACTTGGAATGGCGCAACTTTAGCCGAAAGCAATAACACTGTCGTTGTGGAAAACAACCATTACTTTCCTGCTGACTCGATTAACAAGCAGTACTTTAAGGAAAGCGACACCCACACGAGTTGTCCTTGGAAAGGTCTTGCCAGTTATTACAGTGTTGAAGTTGATGGACAAGTTAACAAAGATGCTGCTTGGTATTATCCCAGCGCCAAGGAGAAGGCAAAGAATATTGAGGGCTATGTCGCTTTCTGGAAAGGCGTCAAGGTAGAAGCATAGCACATATCCGTATAGAAGGGGTTTTATACCAAGTTACCCGCCTGGGATTTATAGCGGATTTCAACTGAGTGAAGTACATTCGTAGGGGCGAACGGCCGTTCGCCCTTACAATGTGGTCTACCTCATCCAAACGAAAACCGCTATAAATCGCTTTTCTTATAGCCCAATAGGCTTGGTGATAAGCCACAGCTGAGAAACCGGGTTTCTCCTCCCTCAAAAACCCTTAACTGAACCGTATTGTCTTATAGCCCCAACCCCAGGGCGAAATGAACAAAGGCTTTATTCCCTGGCAATAACTATATCATTGGACTTAATGACTGCATAAGCTTCTTTTCCTTCAGAAAGTTCCAACTCGTCTGCTGACGCCCTAGGGATAATTGAGGTGAGTTCAACTTTGTGAACAATCTCCAGCGTCACCTCACTATTAACTGCTCCTGTGAGCACTCGTTTGACAATACCCTTGAGGATATTGCGAGAGCTAACTTTTAGTGCTTTCTTTTGACTAAAAAGTTCTACCTCATGAGTGTAAGCATCTTCCCGAACCTTCTGTATGGTTGGTAGCGAAGGTGGTGGTGGGGATTGCTTGTTGAGACTACGTACCAACTCTCGCATAATTTCGGTTTTGGTGCGGCTAGACTGCTGGCAGAACTCCTCCAGAATTTTTCGCTCCTCCTCTGATGTTTGAAATGTGACCCATCCTTGTTCTTTTCTAGGCATGTTGCACCAATTTAGTTGTTAAATGTTTGTTGTCTTGGTACGATCCTACCAAGCGTAAATCCTTTAAACTCATCCCACCCCTACAAGGAGTGGGATTTCGTGGGCATGGGGCATGGGGAATGGGTGCGTTTCCTATGCCCTATGCCCTATGCCCGAAACGGCCTCGCGTCGATTCATCCCACCCCTACAAGTTTCTTGTAAATCTTGCGAAATCCCCAGAGTTTGTTGCAAAGATTCGGAAACCTGTTGGGAAGAGGTGCTGGTGCGTTGTGACGTTGCGGCTATGTCTTTCATCAAAGATCTGACTCAGACTTTGCTTAACATTGAGTTGCAGTGCTAGTTTCGCTTCTTTTTCTTGGCTGCGGACTTGTTCTGTAATGTTGTCTGCCATTGGTTAAAGTTGACAGCCAATTGACCTATTTCATCAGGAGGGAAAACCTCAGATCGGGAAGAGCGATCGCCTGCGGCAAATTTTTGGGTTGTTTGCTGTAGATTCTCGATTGGTGTAATAATAAAAGCACCCCACCACTACCCCTCCCCGCATGCGGGGAGGGGTAGTGGTGGGGTGGCATGTTCTGGGAATTATAAGTGATTTACCGGACATGATATTACGAGTTTTGAATTAATAACTCATAACTCATAACTTTCCCAATTACCCTATAGTTGCTTCTGTAATGGTAAAAATGATAGTTTCGAGTGTACGGAGTAATTCTTGTTCATTGTAAGGTTTGGAGAAGTAGGCTCGCGCACCCAATTGCATTGCTAGTTGCCGATGTTTATCGCTGCTGCGACTGGTAAGCATAGCGACTGGTATATTTTTAAAATCATTGTTCGATTTGACCCGACCTAAAAAGCCATAACCATCAACTCGAGGCATTTCAATATCACAAATCACTGCCTGGACTTCCAAGCCACTCTGAAGTTTTTCTAGAGCATCTTGACCATCTTTAGCTTGTTCTACTTGATACCCTCCTTTTTCAAGAGTCAAAGCTAAGAAGCGCCGGACATTAATTGAGTCATCTACGATTAAAATCGTGCCTTTTTGGTTGGTTGATGATGCTACTAATTTGCCATCAGGCGGTGCGAGAAATACTGACTTTAACCTTGCTGATTGTAGTTTATGGGTTCTGGGTGTACGTTCATCAGTGGTAATCCAATACAACAACTCGTTGGTATTAACCAGTGCTACTACCCGACCATCACCTAAAATTGTGCAGTTGCTGAAACCTGGAGGCAGAGGTATATTTCCCTCAACACGCCGCATCGCAACTTCCTGTTCACCCCAACAACGGTCTACGTGTACCGCCACTGGTTGATTACCTTGGTTAACTATCAATACACTGTTCGCATTAATTGCGGGGGGAGTTTCCAAGTTTGGGCTGTCGTAGCGGGGGCAATTAAACTCTAAGTAGCGATCAAGGCGAATTAACGGGAGCATGTTTCCTTGCCAATTAAGGACTTCGCCGCTAGCCATAGAGAAAACCTGCTCTTTTTGGAGTAAGAAGATTTCAGAAACCACATCTGTGGGAAATGCCAATAGCATTCTGTTGCTTTCTACCAACAGAACGCGTGCCACTGAAAGTGTAAATGGCACTGACAACGTAAAAGTAGTTCCTACTGACGGTACTGTATCAACTTTGATATCTCCCCGGATAAGTTTCAGCTTGTTGCGTACCACATCCATGCCCACACCGCGACCGGATAATGCCGTCACCTGCTCGGATGTACTAAACCCAGGCTCAAAAATCAGCGATAATAGTTCATCATCTGTAGCTTGCGCCAGCAAAGTTGGCTCCAAACCCATTGCCAAAGCACGAGCACGAATTGAATCCAGCGAAATGCCGCGACCATCATCTCGAATAGAAATGAGTGTGCGATTTCCATGATGAGTGGCTTTAATTTCAATCAATCCTTGTTCTGGCTTACGGTTCTTGCGGCGAGTGGCAGGATCTTCAATGCCGTGATCGAAGGAATTTCGTAACATGTGCATCAACGGCTCATTCAAAGCCTCTAAAATGCTGCGCTCAATCAGGGTATTAGCGCCCTCAATTTTCAACTGCACATTTTTGCCATACTCCACACTCATGTCACGCAAGGCTCGGGGAAATCGCTCGACTAGATCGGATAGTGGGCGCATTCGTACTTGAGTGAGCTTGCGTTGTAACTGCTTAGATGTTTTGCTGAGTTTGCGGGCAATTTGATCTGTATCTTCAATGCTGAGTTGAATGTCAGTGGTAACTTCTTGTACCTGAACGATGGTTTCCATCACTTCCTGCGACAGCAGGTTTAATTCGTTGTAGCTATCCATTTCTAAGGAATCAAACCCATTTTTGATGCCTTGTGTCTGGTAGCTGTAGTCAGATGCCAAGTTTTCTTCAACATTGTCACCAGATGCCAACTCCAGTGATTGGATACTAGATGGCGCTACGCCTTCAGTGGACATTCTGTCGTATGCTGTACGTAGTTGCTGGTTTTCTCGATCCAGAACTTGCACTCGTTGGCCAAGATTGCGAACAAGTTTGCGTAATCTTTCAAGTTGCAAGTTCAGCCCATTGCGCTGGATAATCAGTTCCCCAAATAAATCATTAATTTGTTCAAGTTGCTTGCTGGGAACTCGGACTGTATTTTCCTGATCACTCTTACTGCCCGCAAAAGTTTGTTCGGCTTTGTGTTCGACAAATTTGTAATCTTTTGCCGGAGTTTCTCTAGAAACTACTGGAATTTGCTCCGCCTCCTCGTCTTCATAAGTACTATCATCTGCAAACGCTGCCTCCAACGCTTCAAAATCTGCTGCAATGATTTCTTCATCCAGCCAAGTTTCTTCAGTGGCATCTTCGCTTGTTGTTTCCGTAAAGTTTGCTAGGTCTTGTTCTATTGCTAGCGGGTACGTTGTCTCGCTTGTTGGTGAGAGCAGTTCTGTTTGGGTACTCATGTCAGCTTCGACTTCAATTTCTGTAGGCAAGCTATCTCGTTGATTTATGAGCACTAAAGCTTGCGATTGCCGCCATGCTGTCAATGATGCACGGGCAATTTCTTCTACTTGAGAGGGGAGGGCGGCTTCCAAGTGGCTCGCGATCGACTCACAAAGTTGGGTAAAAGCAGGGAGTTGCAGCATTTCACCCAAACCACCCAACTCAGCTGCCATGATGGCAACTTCTTCTTTAAGACAGGGCTGTTCGCTATCTGCCAACACAGATTCTAGGCGCTGCAAACACCCTTCTACTTCTGTTTCAAAGAGCAAGGGTACAATGTCTTGCCCCTCTTCTGGTGACAGCATGCTTGTGGCGTCTTCTGGAGTCGGATCGCCCAAACGCTGATGCAGTTCTTCAAAAACTGGGTAACAAAAGTTCGCTAACCACTCCTCGTCTATAGTATTGCCCTCTGTGTGTAATTCCACTATCTGACGCAGCCAATCTATCCCAGATAGCAGTAAACTGTGTAACTCAGTGTCAAGTTCCAGAGAGTTTTTCCGGGTTTTTAAGACTTTAAAGGAATCTTCTAGACGATGTGCCAAATCCGAGAGAGCGCGAAATCTCATCATACCGGCGCCACCTTTTATCGAATGAGCGGCTCGGAGTGCGGCATTGATTTTTTCCGGAGCGATGCGGTTGCTGGCGTCGATTTCCAACAATACCCCTTCCAGGGTATTCAGGTAATCAATAGCTTCCTCTAGAAACTGCATCTGGATCTCAAATTCTTTGTCTTGTGACATGGTTTTTATTATAAGTCATTGGTCATTGGTGAGCCAGCGCGGTCATGTTCGTTACCCCCATGAGCGACT
>CAZZXJ010000487.1:0-5453 GCA_964657905.1 uncultured Stigonema sp. | reverse complement strand
ATGGTAAGGGCGGGGGAAAGAGCGCCCCTACGGTCATATTGTGGTCTACTCAAATTAAAGAAAGTACTCTGCCGCCTAACTTATCCCACTGCATACTTGACTATTTATGTCAATGCGTAAGTCCTATTGTTGTACTTCCTTATCTCTGGGCATAAGGCAGAGGATCAACTAGCCCCAATTCGGCAAAAGCAGCGAGACGTAAGCGACAAGAATCACATACACCACAAGCTACATCGCCACCAGCATAACAAGACCAAGTGAGATCCCAACTTACTCCCAGTTGATTGCCAAGTTGGATAATTTCGGTTTTTTTCAGGTGAATCAAGGGTGCGACAATGGCAATGGGTCGTCCTTCACGACCAAGTTTTGTTCCCAGACGGAAAACTTCCTGCATCGCCTGAAGATAGTCAGGGCGACAATCAGGATATCCAGAGTAATCTAAGGCGTTGACGCCGATGTAGATACGTTCAGCAGTGATGGTTTCGGCGTAAGCGAGGGCAAAGCTTAAAAAGATAGTATTGCGGGCGGGGACATAGGTCACAGGGATATTCTGAGACATTTCATCAAGCGTGCGTTGGGGTAAATCAATGGCGTCGTCTGTAAGAGCCGAACCACCCCACAGCCGCAAGTCAAATGCTACCTGATGATTTACCACACCAGCTTTGTGAGCGATCGCTGACGCCGACTGCAATTCTCGTCGGTGTCGCTGCTGATAATCAAAAGAAATAGTGTAACAATCACACCCATCGGCTAGTGCTTGGTATAAAACTGTGGAAGAGTCTAATCCCCCAGATAATAAAATTACAGCTTTCATCTGTTTTGAGGATTTTGAATTTTAAACTGCTAAATACTACTTAGCAAAATGCCATACACTAGAACAGTAGTTCATAAAAAGACACATTATATTTTGTGTAACTTGTGACAAAAGCATGAAGCAGAATTGAACAGACAAAAGAGATTCAGGTAGCGGGAACTCATAACAAACTTTGAAATTCTTCATAAATAGAACCTCTATGTTACCATCTGGATGGTTTTAGACGGTTCGTCAGTGGCTATTAAGTATCAAAGCCAATGATTTCGCGTCTCTAAATTTGGTGGTTGAGGAGAGAATGAGAGTGCAAGATAGTAGCATGTCAGCAGGAGAACAAAATGGTCATGGACATCGCAACCAGCCACGACCGATCCGCATAGGCGTGATCGGAGTTGGTAATATGGGACAACATCACGCTCGTGTACTGAGTTCAATGAAAGACGTTGAACTGATCGGTGTAGCGGATATTAATAAAGAGCGAGGGCTGGAAACCGCCAGCAAATACAAGGCACTTTTTTTTCAAGATTACTGCGACTTGCTGCCCTATGTAGAGGCGGTTTGCATTGCTGTTCCTACCCGCCTGCATTACGCAGTCGGAATTACATGTCTTTTGGCAGGAATTCATGTTTTAATTGAAAAGCCAATTGCTGCAAGTATTTCTGAGGCGGAATTCCTAGTAAATGCCGCCGCTGAGTCTCAGTGTATCCTACAAGTAGGTCACATTGAGCGGTTCAGTCCAGCATTTCAAGAATTGAGCAAAGTGCTGAAAACTGAGCACGTCTTGGCGCTAGAAGCCCATCGGATGAGTCCTTACTCAGATCGATCCAACGATGTCTCGGTTGTGCTAGACTTAATGATCCATGATATTGACCTACTTTTGGAATTAGCCGCCGCCCCAGTAGAAAAGTTAACAGCTAGCGGTAGTCGCGCCCTAGATTCTGGTTATTTAGATTATGTGACTGCTACCTTGGGGTTTGCTAATGGCATTGTCGCTACCCTGACCGCTAGCAAAGTTACTCACTGCAAGATCCGCCGCATTACTGCCCATTCCAAAAACTCATTCACCGAGGCAGATTTTCTTAAAAACGAAATTTTGATTCACCGACAAACCACTGCTAACTCTATGATAGATTATCGGCAGGTTCTTTACAGGCAAGATGGTGTGATTGAAAAAGTTGCTACCAGTAACATTGACAAGCTAGGAGCAGAGTTGGAACATTTTGTCAACTGTGTGCGCGGTGGTAATCAACCCTCTGTCGGTGGTGAACAAGCGCTGAAAGCTCTACGATTGGCAAGCTTTATTGAGCAGATGGCCATGGATGAGAGCAGGATTTGGAATCCATTAGATTGGCAATCTGAACCGAGAGTGCAATCATTAACTCCAATAGTTTAAAGGAAGATGAGGGAGTACAAAAATGAAAAAATTTTTAATTTTTAATTTATTTGTCCCCCTCATCCCCCTCTGTGCCGATTTTCGTAACTGGAGTCGTTATTACACTCAATTTTTCTTGAGTTGCGCCAACTCTGATTCATATTTTACACATATATTTTACAAAGCCCTAAGTAGCACTATTTGGGTAATTTTGCTAACATACTTACAATACGTATTAAGTAGTTAGTATGAATTTGTTGACATGGTACCAGCTCGTGTATGCAAGATTGTGTTAGTGGGTCTGAACAAGAGCATTTATTTTTTAGGTGGTAAGCGAAGAGCGAAAAAACGGGATGAAGATGAAAAATCATTAGCGGCCATCGAAGTTAATAGAAATAGATGCTTTTGTGTAAAAACAAGCTAAGCTGCGGTAGGATCTGGCAGAAACTTTGCTACTTTTGCTCTAAGGCAACACACCAATGTAGCTTAGCTCTCACTTATGCACTCAGTAATTTTCACCTGATTGATAGCTACAGTTGACGCTACCAATAATTACTGATACACGGATTTTTGTAAGATCAGCATGATAACTTGTTAAAGCTAAGGTAAGTACTAGGAGCTTCCATGACAGACCAACCTTCCGCCGCCACGCCAATGAATGCCGCTGCTATACCAATGAATAGAGTGTCGGCATCTACTCCGATAAATGCTAACCCTGCTGCTCAGGCAAACAATAACATTGGGGGGAAAAAGATTCTCAGTGTTGATTTAGGTAGAACTTCGACAAAGACTTGTGTTAACCGCGAGCCAAATAATGTAGTATTCGTGTCGGCTAATGTCAAGCAAATGTCCATGGAACAGGTGCGGGGCGGCGTTTTTGAAGCCCGTGCTACAGACCCTTTAATGGATTTGTGGCTAGAGTATCAAGGCAGTGGGTATGCCGCAGGTCAATTAGCGGCCGACTTTGGCGCAGATCTAGGAGTCGGTCAATCTAAGGTTGAGGATGCACTAGTCAAAGTCTTGGCATGTGCAGGCTACTTCAAACTTAAAGATGATATCTCAGTTGTACTAGGACTGCCATACCATTCTCAAGAGCAATTTGAACGAGAAAAAGCACAGATGATCAGTCAAGTCAGTGGTCCTCATGTGATGAACTTTCGTGGCGAATCAGTGTCGCTCAATATTAACAAGGTTTGGGTCATGCCAGAAGGCTATGGCAGCCTGCTGTGGTGTGAAGCCCAACCCAAGAAAGGAGCCACGGTTCCCGATTTTACGAAAGTGTCAGTGGCAATTGTCGATATTGGGCATCAAACCACCGATTGCTTAATGGTAGATAACTTCCGCTTTGCACGCGGGGCTTCTAAGAGCGAAGACTTTGGGATGAGCAAGTTTTATGAACTTGTGGCTGCTGAAATTGAGGGAGCGGATAGTCAATCTCTGTCTCTCATTGCTACTGTAAACCGACCCAAAGGCGATCGCAACTACCGTCCTAGAGGTGCCAGCAAACCCACCAATCTAGACGATTTTCTCCCCAACCTCATAGAAATGTTTTCTCGTGAAATCTGTAGTCGTGTGCTAGCATGGCTGCCAGAGCGCGTTACCGATGTGATTCTTACCGGAGGAGGTGGAGAGTTCTTCTGGGAGGACGTTCAACGTCTGCTTAAAGAAGCGAAAATTAACGCTCACCTAGCCGCACCATCGCGTCAGGCTAATGCTTTGGGTCAGTATATTTACGGAGAGGCACAGTTATCCTCTGCTCGCTCTTCTAGGGCTTAAAACTGATGTTCCAATGGTCAAAAAAAGTAGTTAAATCCGTTACGTTCGACCCAGGGGTAGCTGACGAAAGCTTGTTAGCGCTTATTGAAAGCCATTTGGAGAAAGATCCTGAAAAGACTTTCAGCGACCTCTGTAAAGAGGCTCTATGGCAACATTTGTGCGTACCAGAATCTGTACGACCTAGCCCAAAAGCGGCAGCAACACCAAGGGTAGAACAACAAATCGCTGACTTGCAAAGTCAATTAGCTGACCTTGAGGAACGTTTTTTTGCCCAAGAATCTAATCGTTTGGAGATCATGGAACATCATCTCATGCAACTTAGTCAACAAGTTGCACAGCTAGCAATCATGGTTAATCAGGCATCAACTACTCAGTCTCCAATGCAATCAACACCAGCAGTGGGAGTAGTCAACACTACTCCTACACCTACTAATGTTGCTACCATACCTTCTCAAGAGGTTGACCCACTAATCAGCCGCATTAGTCAGTATCTAGATGATTTCTAGGAAAAAATCAAGGTGTAATTGTTTTGTGGTGTTTTTCAACCTCCTGAATGGGAATTCCCATTCAGGAGGTTGAATTTTTATTAGCTAATAAAATCTTTGTGGGCACTGACTAACATCTGAGCTTGCCGTAAAACTGAGCTGAATAAATATGTAGGAATCTGCCATGCAGCAACTGTAACTTCAGCCAACAAATCACTGACAGTTACCGCTACTAATTCATGGTTCGGTGACTCGCCCTCAACTGCCCCAGACCAAGTAAATGCTAGCAAGAAATCCTCATCTCCTGGCAGAGAGGCTATCAAGCATTCTTCTTGAGCAATCTGGCAAATAATCCCATGTTCTTCTGCAAGTGCAACTAGTTTATGAAAATTTTTCATCTCATTATTTTCCTGTGATTATAATTATTTGATGCAGTTTTAAGACTTACCCAAATGGTGATTTTTTAAGCAGTTGCTAGTGTTAGCTGAATCCCCGCACCTAGCGAGCACAATTTCACAACTGCAAGCAAACTGAATTGCAACCTAACTTACGACACTACGCCTACCACAAACTGTCAAAATTGCGACATATTACATCAAATGGGCGGTTAAAACCGCAGCTACACAGGCAAAACCCCGAAGTTCCTAGGGCGCGGAAAACAAGCTGTAAGGACAACTCTTGTACCTCTGCCGGTTTCAAAACCCTTGATTGTCCAAGTCTTCCGCGTAATGCGAAGCAGACGCCGTTAGAGCAAATTTCATTTAAGTAGACCACAATATGACCGTAGGGGCGGGGTAACCCCGCCCTTACAATGTGGTCAAATCAATTGAAAACTCCTGTATTGCTCAAAAAGTTACAAATTATGTATTATTATTGGATAAACTCTTATTTTGTAACTTTTTGTAACTTTTCCACTAGACTGCAAGAATAAAAACCTTAGTTATTCTGAGATACAAATCCTAAATCATTTGTGAAAAATTTTAAGTGGTGTAGGGTGGGCACTGCCCAC
>CAZZXJ010000486.1:0-5453 GCA_964657905.1 uncultured Stigonema sp. | reverse complement strand
AGAAACTCTCGAAGTGCCACTAAATTTGAAACAGGGGCTAGTCAAACTCAGCCAGCAGCATGGAGTCACCTTGTTCATGACGATGCTTGCTGCCTTTAAAGTCTTACTGCATCGCTACACAGGGCAGACAGATATTGTAGTCGGCTCAGCGATTGCCAACCGCAACCGCTCTGAGATAGAGCCTTTAATTGGCTTTTTTGCCAACACTTTAGTGTTACGTACGCAGTGTGAAGACAATCTGCGCTTTAATGAGTTGCTCACAAGAGTGCGCTCAGTTACCTTGGGAGCATATGCTCATCAAGACTTGCCCTTTGATCAGCTAGTGGAGGAACTGCAGCCAGAACGCCACCTCAATACCAACCCACTGTTTCAGGTAGTGTTTGCGCTCCAGAATGCGCCCATGGAAGAGTTACAACTACTAGGGCTGCAACTGAGTCGGTTAGAGTTTGAATACAAAACAACGCGCTTTGACATGGAATGGCACGTGTGGGAGCAGCCAGAAGGTTTACAAGTTGTGGTAGCTTACGCGACAGATTTGTTTGCACAACAAACAATCAGGCGGATGTTAGAGCATTTCCAAACTTTGTTAGAAGGGGTGGTCGCCAATCCACAGTACCAACTTTCTGAGTTGTCATTACTGAGTGCCAGTGAATACAAAAAACTGGTGATGAACTGGAATGACACTGGTACGGAAGCTCAAAAGCATAAGTGCATACATCACCTATTTGAAGAACAGGTGGAGCGGACACCAGATGCAGTGGCGGTGGTATTTTCTGACGAGCAATTAACGTATCAGGAGTTGAACGCTCAAGCCAATCAATTAGCCCATCACCTGCAAGCCTTCGGGGTAGGACCTGAGGTGGTAGTAGGCATTTGCATGGACCGCTCAATCGAGATGATTGTGGGAGTGCTGGGCATACTCAAGGCGGGTGGGGCTTATTTGCCCTTAGACCGGGGATTCCCCTCTGAGCGATTGCGGTTGATGTTGAGAGACAACAAAGCATCAGTGGTGTTAAGCCAACAAGATCTTTTAGGGATATTTGCATTAGATGAAATACTGACAATCTGTTTAGACACAGAGTGGGAGGTAATTGCAAAGCATTCTCAGGAGAACCCAATCAGCAAAGCAACACCAGAAAGCTTGATTTATGTAACGTATCCATTAAAGCCGGGAGTGCTAGTAGAGCATCAGGCGGTGAGTCAGCGTATGCATTGGTTGCAAAATACATTTGTACTAGATGAAACAGATGTCGTATTGCACAAAGCTCCCTTAGTGCAGGATACAGCAGTAAGGGAAATCTTTTGGCCATTGGTTGTGGGTGGACAATTGGCGATCGCCACAGAACACAGGCAAAATGAACCTGCCGATTTACAGAACCTGATAACCAAGCAAAAAGTGAGTGTAGTAAATTTTGCGCCTTCAGAGTTATCAGTTTTTGTTGCTGCTGGCACAGAATTCATGGAAGCATTAAGGAACCTGCGTTTGATTCTTTGTAGTGGAGAGCCGTTGCAGAGATCAGTTGTTGAGGCATTCAAAGCAGATTTGGCAGCAAATTTGCAATATCTTTACAGCTTACCAGAGGCAGCTGGAGAGTTAACCAGCTTTGCTTGTCAGTCCTTGGGCAAGCAACAGACCGTGCCGATGGGTTATCCAAGCTACAGAGGAGTGTACGTTTTAGACCAACACTTGCAACCAGTCCCAATAGGAGTGAAAGGGGAAATCTATGTTGGTGGCACAGGTCTAGCGCGGGGCTACCTCCAAGCTCAAGAAGAGACAGAGCAACGCTTTGTCAGGAATCCTTTCGTTGAAAACCCCACCGATCGGTTGTTCAAAACAGGAGAGTTGGGACGCCGATTAAACGATGGCACTTTGGAATGGCTTGGCAACAACAATCGGCAGACCTGGATTAAAGGTTATCGGGTAGAATTGCAAGAAGTTGAAACAGCCTTATTAGCAGTTCCTGCAGTAGAAGATACCAGAGTACTGGTGCGGCAAACACTCACAAATGAGATGCAACTGCTAGCCTACATAGTTTTGAAAGGACCATTCTATCGAGAGCAGCTACAATCTGAGTTGCAAAAAGTTTTGCCTGCGTATCAACTGCCGAGTATTTATATACCATTATCCGCCCTGCCCTTGACAAAGACAGGAGAGGTCAATGAACTTGCCTTGAGCCGTTTGGAAGTTATTGACTCTGAGTTGGTGCAGCGTTGGGAGAAACAACTGATCTCGCTCCCAGAAATTGACCAGGTAGCGGTGGTGGTTCAAGAACAAGTACAGAGCCTGCCACTACTGCATCTAATGGATTTGCTCGCTGATTGGAAAGCGGACTTCCGCAAGAGGAGAGACTTACAGACTCCAATCCTAACGTATCCAGAAGTGAGCAACGGCAAATCAGCATCAACCACCTTAGCGATCAGTGATGGTGGTCCATTGCCGTCGTTCGTAGATCAGCAGACGAATTTAGCACAAGCCCTACACCGGGCAGCCCAAGACAGCCCAACCAAAGGAATCGTCTATATCCAGTCAGATGGCAGTCAGTTCGCTCAATCTTACAGGGAATTACTCCAACAAGCACAACACATTCAAGCAGGTTTAACAAAGCTAGGACTAAAGCCCCAAGACAAACTAATTTTTCAACTAGAAGACAATCAAGATTTTATGTGTGCTTTTTGGGGTTGCGTGCTAGGAGGCTTTGTCCCAGTGCCAATATCCATCGCCCCAACCTACGAACTAGCCAATAGTACCGCAAGCAAACTTCAAAACACTTGGCAGATGCTAGGGAAACCCCTTGTACTGACGAGCGCTTCTTTAGCTCCCAATATTGATGCTTTGTCAAGGTTTTTAAATTTAGAAAACTTTCAAGTTGCAACTATTGAGAAGTTACGCGAGTGCGAAGCGGATTTAAAATTGCATCAAAGTCAGCCAGAGGATTTAGCGATTTTGTTTTTGACTTCTGGAAGCACTGGTATACCCAAGTGTGTAATGCTAAATCATCGCAATCTATTGAGTATGACATCTGGCACAATTTTAATGAATCATTTTTCCAGTCAGGACAGTACTTTAAATTGGATGCCTCTGGATCATGTAGGTGCCCTTGTCTTTCTCAGTATCATGGCTGTTGATTTAGGTTGCCAACAAATCCATGTGCCTACTAGCTTAATTGTGCAAAATCCTCTCTTGTGGCTAGATTTAATTGACTCTCATAAAGCTACGATTAGTTGGGCACCTAATTTTGCCTTTTCCCTGATATGCGATCGCGCTTTAGAGATTAACCAAAAGCATTGGGATTTATCTTCGATGCAGTTTCTAGTCAACGCTGGAGAAGCTATTCAAGCTAAAATAGCCAGAAATTTCTTAAAGCTGCTTCGCCGCTACGGTCTGCACAGTAATGCCATTCGCCCAGCATTTGGTATGTGCGAAACCTGTTCTGGTATTACCTGGTCTAACAGTTTTTCCCTAGAATCTTCATCGGATGACACTTCATTTGTGGAACTGGGACCTCCCATACCTGGTGCTTCTGTACGTATCGTTGATGAAAATGAACAAATAGTTACAGAAAATACCATTGGTCGTCTACAGTTTAAAGGTGCATCTGTTACCTCTGGTTACTATCAAAATCCACAGGCGAACCAAGAAGTTTTTACCTCTGATGGTTGGTTTAATACGGGGGATTTAGGGTTTCTCCACCAAGGGCGTCTGACGATTACTGGACGGAACAAAGATGTGATTATCATCAATGGGCTAAACTACTACAGTCATGAAATCGAATCAGCAGTGGAAGAACTGGATGGTGTAGAGATTTCATATACCGCAGCCGTAGCCGTCCGGGATGCAAGTGACCAAACTGATAAGTTGACCATCTTTTTCAGTCCGGTTGTAGCTGATGAGGCAGAAGTAGTCAATCTCACTCAGAAAATCCGCCGCCAAATTGTTCAAAGCATTGGCGTGAATCCAGAGTATTTGGTTCCAATGGACAAGCAGGTCATTCCCAAAACTGCGATTGGGAAAATCCAGCGTTCGCAACTGAGAAAGCGATTTGAAGCAGGTGAGTTCAACGACATTCTCAAACAGCTTGATCTCCAAAGCGCCAATGCCAAAACGCTGCCAAACTGGTTTTACCGCAAGGTATGGTGTCGGAAGGAAGCCGTAGCCATCACCCCTTTCACACACCTTGGTCAGTCTCTGGTATTCTTAGATCCGTTGGGCGTGGGTGAATACCTTTGTACACAACTAGAACAGCACAACCAGTCATGTATCAAGGTTGAAGTGGGCTCGGAGTTCGCCCAACTCTCCGCTCACCACTATCGCCTTGCTCTTGGTAACCCCAACCACTATCAGCAGTTGCTCTTGTCCTTAGTCACAGATAATATTCACATCACGCAAATTTTGCATTTGTGGAATTATCACGAGTATAGCGAAGTCTCTAGCTTAGAAGCACTAGAGCAAGCTCAGGAAAAAGGAGTTTACAGTCTGCTATTTCTAGTACAAGCCCTAGCCAAAATTCAAGGCTCACAGCATCAAGTCCGGTTGCTGGTGATTTCCAGCCATACGCAAGCTGTCTCACCACTAGACGCAATTGCCTATGAAAAAGCCACAATTATGGGTCTACTCAAAACCATTCCCCAGGAAATGCCTTGGCTGAGTTGTATTCATGTTGACTTACCCCCATCATCTGATGTGCAATGGAACGGGAAGCTTATCCTCAATGAACTGAGGGTGTTGTCAAAGGAAAAAGAAGTTGCCTATCGTGATGGACAGCGCTGGGTGTGCCGTTTGGAAAAAGCCGACCTGTGTGTTCAACCGAATCTTGAACTGCCTTTTCAGCAAGGTGGAATGTATCTGCTGAGTGGGGGTTTGGGGGGTATTGGCATTGAGATGGCAAAGTATTTGTTACAACATTATCAGGCTAAGCTGCTGTTAGTGGGTCGGACGCCCCTACCCGAAAGAAGTACTTGGGATGCCTATGTGCAGCAAAGGAATTCCATAGCTGAAAAAATCACAGCAATTCAGGCATTAGAGCAGTTTGGAGGAGAAATCCTCTATCATGCGGTAGATATTTGTGATTTGACACAAATGCAACTGTTGGTGGCACAGGCACAGTCGCACTGGCAATGTCAATTGCATGGCGTGATTCATCTTGCTGGAACATATCACGAGTCTAAGCTAATAGAAGAAACTCAGGACAGTGTTTCAGCGACACTAGCACCCAAGGTTTTGGGCAGTTGGGTGCTGCATCAATTGCTTCAACACCAGCCAAACAGCATCTTCATCAACTTTTCTTCGGTCAACGGCTTCTTGGGAGGCACCAATTTTGGTGCTTATGCCGCAGCCAATAGTTTTCTCGATAGTTTTGCACAATACCAAAAATACAACACTTCATTACAAAGCTATTGTTTTGCCTGGAGTATGTGGGATGAAATTGGTATGAGCAAGGGCTACCAGATGAAGG
>CAZZXJ010000485.1:4364-5471 GCA_964657905.1 uncultured Stigonema sp. | reverse complement strand
TTGGGATAAACCCGAAAAGCGGTGCAGACTTAAAAAAAGTGCTGTATCTGACAGCTTTATAGGAGCGATCGCTTCACTAGCAGATCAATTAACCAAACACACGAGCAACAGGACAAGTGAACCCAGGTAGTAGCGGTGAACTCATCTCGTCACCGCTAAACAACGTTACTACTAACACCAGTGTTCCCTCTTCTCGTCGATAAACCTGAATTGGCTGCAACTGCCAATCAACAATCCAGTATTCTCTAACACCTTGGGAAGCATAAAGCTTCAGCTTCACTTGTCGATCGCGTCGTTCGTTTTGCTCTCTAGAAGAGAGAATCTCAACCACCAACTCTGGTGCTGCTGTTAAATACCCTGCATCATCCAGCACATCTGCTAGTCGTTCATTGCTGATCCAAACCACATCAGGGATGACGTTATCAGCATCGGTAAAGATAATCCCCGGCGCTGTCACTGCCTTTCCCAAACCAGTTTGCCGCGACCATAGTTTCAACTCAGTACAAATATTGTCAGCAACTTCTTGATGAACCCAGTGTGGTGTTCGTCTCACAAATAATTCTCCGTCTACAATTTCATAGCGATTGCCGTTGTCTGGCATCAATTCTAAATCGGCAGTTGTCCAACGTACCTGGCTAGTTGTAGTCTGGCTCATATCAGCATCCCTTAAGTCTGTTCTTCCAATGTACCAACCTTAACTGAATCGTAACGCTTTGCTAATTCGTTCGAGAGGTCCTCGATTAGATTAAGTGCATCATCTGAATGAACATTTTCAATTTCAACACATAGGATTCATAGCAATACTGCTCGTAGCCCATCTTCCATCTTGATTTTTCGGAAAATCCGGAATATCTAAACCGGGAATTGTATCACAATTTAAGTACACCAAAATACAACTTACTTTCATATTTTTTATGCGACTAGTTACAGATGCAAAAGTCAAACTTGTTTATCCGGGAGCCCCATTCCCATACATCGCTACCTATAAGGCAATCTCTCTTGATTCTCTTCACCTAATTTTTCTACTTAACAATGATGAATTACAGATTTCATTGAACGATTTTCAGCAAGGCAAAGTAAAAATTATTGAAGTGTAAATTTTTTGCT
>CAZZXJ010000485.1:0-4264 GCA_964657905.1 uncultured Stigonema sp. | reverse complement strand
AAGAAATGCTCCGAGGTTTGGTAAGTACAATAAGGGGCGATGGCAATCTGTTCGGAACTAATTCCCAACATTTCCATTTGTAAGGCATTCACCCGCCGCACATCCAACCGCACTCGTCCTGGATTGGGATCTCTCAGTAAGGGGGAATTTGGTAGCTCGTGTAATGCATCCACTATCGCTTTTTCGTCAGTGTGTGGTATAATAGTGCTTCCGACTTCTGCGGCTACCTGCTCTGAGACTTGGTAAACCTCACCCGCGATCGCAGGTCCCATGGCAATTCGCAAATCTTCAAGTTTACTGCCTTGGTCTTGCAATAGGGCGATCGCTTGCAGCACAATCTTACTCGCAGTACCACGCCAACCTGCATGTACTGCTGCTACCTGTCCCGTCTTCTCTGAAGCAATTAGTACGGGTGTACAATCAGCAGTAGCTACCCAAACAGCTTGTAAAGGTTGCTCGCTGACTAACCCATCTCCCTCTAAGAGATCCTCACCACCAATACCTGTTGCCATTTCTGTGGGAGTAAGGACGGTATTGCCATGTACCTGTTTTAAGCGATAAACTGAAGCCTCTGGATGCAGTACCTTTGTAAGTTCCAATGGCGTTTGAGGCCAAAACTGCTGGGTAAAGAAGCCGTGAGTCCAAGGTTCCAGTAGACTACAAGTTAGGTAGGGAAGTTCTTCCCAAGTGCGCCAGTGCCAAGTGTGCATCGTCAACCAAACCGAGAAACAAAATAAAAATCAGCCAATTCATCCTAACTTGAACAAGTAAAATTAGGTTAACTGCTGTGGGATTGAATCGGCAAAAATTGGAAGCAGCCCTGCAAGCAGGGCGTAAAATTACCTATCTACCATTTTCTCTACATCTTTTTGAAAAAGTATCTTCAACTAACCAAGTCCTCTGGGAGAGGCTAAACTCAGGGGCAGAACCAGGATGCGTAGTCATTGCCACTCAACAGACGGCTGGGCGGGGTCAATGGGGTCGCCAGTGGATTTCTCCCCTAGGAGGATTATATCTTTCAGTGGCGATCGCACCCAAATTAGAGGCTATCAACAGCTACCAGCTAACTTTGGCTACAGCTTGGGGAATTGCCAGACAATTGCGAGATTGTGGCGTTCCGGTTGGGATTAAATGGCCCAATGATTTAGTCTTGATTTCAGCTTCAATCCCTCATAGGGATTCATACATAAAAACCGCCACTAAAGATACAATACCACATTCACAGACGACAACTGTGTTTGACACAGATGAAAACAGCCATAACTGCAAGAAGCTGGGCGGTATTTTGACGGAAACCAAAGTAAACAAAGGACAAATCAGCCAAGCAGTGATTGGAGTTGGCATAAACTGGGCAAACCCAGTACCAGAAACCGGAATCAGTTTAGAAATGTGGCAAGCAAATCAGCATCCCAAACCAATCTCAAGTCTTGAAATGTTAACCTCTACAGTTTTACTAGGAATAGAATCCGGTATACTGTGCCTATTCCAAGAAGGAGTAAATATATTATTATCTCGATATTTAGAGTTGCTAACAAATATAGGTGAGCGGGTAAATGTCAATAATTTTGCAGGCACTGTAGTTGGTGTGACTGACACTGGGGAACTTCATGTTCGCATGGAGACGTGTGAACTGAAAACAGTAATAACACCAGAAATTTACCTCCAGCCCGGTACAATCAGTTTGGGCTACCGTAAATCCAAAATTGGATGATCTGTTTAGGCAACTTACATACAACACCACCAGAAAAAATGACGCAGCGCAATAACTCTGGCGATAACCATTTGCACCATTCATGGCAGCGATCGCTGCCTGCACAGAGCCTCTGTTGGCTTAGCAGCTTCAGCCTGCTGAGCAGCGGCTTGGTGTATGCCCAAACCGAACCAGCAGCAATAGACAACATCGTTCCCACCGTTGAAAATTCCAGTTCGGCAGCAGTTGTAAATAAAATTAAAAAAGATAGCAGTGAGCAAAATCGCCGCGCCTCTGTACCAGAATCGGCTCCACAGCAAGAATTTTCCCAACGCCGAGCCAAACTCAGACAGAGACTCAGCAAGTTAGAAATTTCCCAGCCAACAGAGCGAGTCAGACACTCTCAACCCCAAAATGAGGCTGCCTCGCCTGCGGTAGTGGTCAGAAAGTCAAGACCCCAAGTAGAAATTGAAGCACCGGCAGGTGTTAGCTCTTTAAAAGCCAAATTAGAAGCTTCGCGGCGTGTTCCTGTAAACCATAGAGAAGAAAAACCTCAAGTAGATTTTACTGCGCCAACTGCTCAAAGCTCGTCCGCCGACAAAGTTCCCCAAGCAACAAAACCATCAACCAACTCGAATAGCGCACTTAGGGCGACTGCGGAAAAATCCAAGGATTTCAACAACGCTTATATTGACCCCACAGATTACAGCACAAGTGCCACTCATAAGTATGAAGCACCACTATCTGTGGTGTTCACAGAACGCTCCGGTGGTTGTCAAACCATATTGTCACAAGGGCAAGGTGTTTCAGGCAGGAGTTGCGCCAAATCACCCCTGACCCCCTCTATAAGTCAGTCTGTAGCTGATGCCGATCATCAGCTACCCCAGAAACACGTGCCCAGTTGGATCAGCAGAAGTCAAACTGCGCATTTGGTAACCGTTACCCCAGATCGGCGTGTTTCTCTCAATGAAACCACTACCAATAGTGGATTGCATCCTAATCGTATTGCAAATAGTGGTGACAACACTCCCATGGGTCCCACTCGCATTGCCAATGGTGGTGTAACCAAGAGCGACTACCGACCAAATCGGTTTATCCCCAACAATTTCATCGCCACAACAACAGTTAGTTCGGCGGCGATCGCACCATCTGGTGGCGCTTTACCCCCACCAATGACCTCTGACAACATTGCCCCTCGCCCCAGCATTGTGGCTTACAATATCCCATTGGCATCAACATTGCCACAAATTGCTGATGCTGGCAGATTGGCTTATGGTGTTACGGGATTGATGTTTCCCCTTTCTGTCCCTGCGCCGATTACTTCTTTGTTTGGTTGGCGCATTCATCCAATCACAGGCGATCGCCGTTTCCACTCTGGCACCGATTTGGGTGCGGCAACGGGAACACCTGTTTTAGCAGCCTACCGTGGTCAAGTAGAGATGGCTGACTACATGGGCGGCTACGGCTTAGCCGTTATACTTAACCACAACAATGCTCAACAAACACTCTACGGTCACATGTCAGAAATCTTAGTTCAACCCGGTCAGTGGGTAGAACAGGGAACTGTCATTGGGCGTGTTGGCAGTACTGGTAATTCCACAGGTCCTCACCTACACTTTGAGGTGCGTAATCTGACATCAGAAGGGTGGGTTGCTGTTGACCCGGGCGCTCAATTAGAGTCCGCCCTCAGTCAATTGGTTCAAGCCTTGCAGACAGCTCAGACAACCCAGGGAACCCAGCAACCAGGCAGCTAAATGTTGTTGGTTGTTAGTTAGCAATTAGCAATTTAAGGATAAAAACCAGGTGTTTTTAAGATTTGCCGTTGATTCTCTGTCAAGTCAGGATAATCATCGGGATTGTAATAGTAGCGTGCCCAGGCACTAGTGTAAGGAGAATATTTATAGAACAGAGTGCGGCGTTCGTGTTGTCCTTTCCAAGGTAAAGTACCGTGGGCGAGGGCTTCGGTGAAGAGTATTGCCGTTCCCGCTTTCAGAGAAAGTGCTTGTACGCAGGGATGAGGATGTTCCAAATCTTGCCACTCCTGTGGTAAAGGCAGGTTACTCTTGTGGCTACCGGGAATACAGCCGAACCCGCCAACGCCATCTGGCACATCTGTGAGATAGTAAGCAACTGCAACCAAGCCGTTGTACATCCTTCCTTCTTTATAATGATAGTACTGGCAAGGATCGTAAGGAGTACCGCCGCCATGTAGGATACTGCCGATTGGTCCAGGTCCTTGACGAATGATGTGAACGTAGTCGTGGTCCAGACGAAATCTGGATCCCAGTAGAGCAACCAGATAAGGGGTGATTCGGGGATTGTCGATCAGAGCGCGAAATTCAGAACCCCAGCCCAGCAAGCCATCAGAGCGAATCCACTGTTTAAGAGGCTCATTGACATCGGCAACATACTGGTTCAGAAGCTGATTGATAGCTGCTATCTGTGCTGGAGTCAGGGCATCCTCCAGCACCAAGAACCCTTGCAAATCAAACAGATAGCGTTCAAGATCGGTCAAATTCACATCCTCGCAGGTGATCGTGAAGGTGGTTGTACTAATTCGGGAGTCGGGAGTCG
>CAZZXJ010000484.1:0-5476 GCA_964657905.1 uncultured Stigonema sp. | reverse complement strand
GAATTATGAATTTAAAAATTTTCATAATTTATCATTCATAATTCATAATTCAGCAAGCGTTGGTATGCTTGGTCTATAACACGCTTTCCTCTAAGAAAGCCTGTATTGGCACCGGGACAAATGTACTGGAGAGTTTCTGGTGTGAAGCGTTCTAGCAAAAACTGGAGACTTCTCATTTGTCTGTTCCAGTGGAAGGTTTTGGCTGTTCGTAATGGTACTGGTTCACCCAGCAGGTTGGGGAGTAGATGACGACCAGAAAATAGTACACCTCCAAGGTCACTGTAGTAAAGACAAGATGATCCAGGAGAGTGACCTGGTGTCCAAATTAAGTTGGCTATGGAATCTAGGCTGAATTCCTGACCAAAGGTAGTTACGCTTAATCCAGGTAATAGATAAGCTTCTTGCTCTTGAATCAGAACCTCACAGTTGAAGGTTTGCTGAATTTCTGCTGTCTTACCAATAGCATCCCGATGAGTGAGAAATAAGCGGCTTACGCCTCCCTGCGAATGCAAAAAATCTTGATTCTTCTTCTCAAATGCTGGAGAGTCGATCAGGATATTGCCTTCGTTTCTTACAATGAAATAAGCGGTACCCCCTAATGTGTCCCTATTTGGTGGAAATGCAAAAATGGTATCTAGTGCGGAGTCTGATCGTCGGTTTTCGGCGCTCGAATCTTCGTAACAGAGGACTACCCGTGGTGGCTTAGTTGTAGAACTTGAGTCTGGGGGCAAAGGACACATAAGAAAAAAACCACTATTTGAGGGGCTGTTAACGGTTCTCCTAAAAAATTGGCGTCTAGGGTAAGTGTGCTGTGAAGCTCTCGACTACAAGCACTCTGACTCGGATATTTCTAAATAACTATAGATAGCATGAATTTTTGGGTTCTTCTTTTCCTGGGACTAGTTACTTACCTAATGGTACAGCGCAGTGTCGCTCAAATCACCCGGACGCCTGTGTGGCTATTGTGGCTAGTATTGATGACACCAGCACTGTTATGGACGGCTTGGACGGCAAGAAATGGATTGCAACAACCGCCACCACACGGGCTGATTATCTGGCCGTTAGTCATCTGTCCTCTGTTATACTGGCTTTTGTTTCAGTGGGGGCGTTACTCGCTCACGGGGACACAGACTGAACGCCAAGCCCCAAAATCACAACAGTCAACTATACATCCTACTCCAGAGCCATTATTAGTGCGTCCCATTGAACCAACAGAAGAAACCCAACTGCGAAATTGTTTTCCTTGGTCTGTATACTACATCCAAAACATTGAGTATAAACCTCAAGCTGTGGTCTGCCGGGGTCAATTAAGAACTACAGCAACAAACGCTTACGAAAAAATTAAGGAAAATATTGAAGCTCAGTTTGGCGATCGCTTCTTGCTAATCTTTCAAGAAGGTTTTAATGGCAAACCCTTCTTTATCCTTGTTCCTAATACTCAATTTGCCAAAGCTCAGACCCGAAAGCAAGAGCAGTTAACGCGACCAGGCTTAGCGCTGGTTCTGTTAGCAGCTACGTTGGTGACTACTACCTTGGTGGGAGCGGAAACTGCTGATGTTCATCTTACACTTACGAAAGTGTTCTCTCATCCAGCTGTCCTTCTGTTAGGAATGCCCTATGCCTTAGCCCTAATATTCATTTTGGGCATTCACGAACTTGGTCATTATTTGACGGCGCGGTACTACAAAATTCGTGCGACGCTGCCATACTTTATTCCCATACCCTTTTTCTTGGGAACTTTTGGCGCATTTATTCAGATGCGCAGTCCCGTACCCAACCGCAAAGCTTTATTTGACGTAAGTATCGCTGGACCCATTGCTGGCTTTTTAGCGACCTTACCTTTACTCATCTGGGGGTTGGCTCATTCCCAAGTGATTCCTATGCCTGAAACAACTGGACTATTGAACCCCAATGCCCTCAATCCTCAACATTCTATATTACTAGCGCTGCTTTCAAAGTTAGCCCTGGGTAGTCATTTAACTTTAAAATCAGCGATTGACTTGCATCCAGTGGCAGTAGCAGGTTTTTTGGGACTTATCGTCACTGCATTGAATTTGATGCCAGTGGGACAACTGGATGGAGGTCACATTGTCCATGCGATGTTCGGGCAAAAAACAGCAATCTTAATTGGTCAAACTGCTCGCTTTTTACTGCTGCTACTTTCTTTAGTGCAGCAAGAATTTTTCTTGTGGGCAATTATCTTATTATTTATTCCACTCATTGATGAACCTGCTTTGAATGATGTCTCGGAACTGAATAACGGACGTGACATTTGGGGTTTACTGGCAATGACTTTGTTGGTGATAATTGTGCTACCACTACCGCAGGCGATCGCCCAGTTGTTGCACATTTGATGTAGGTTTGAGTTGAGCTAAATTGCTAGGATAGGGAGTAGCCTGACGACTGGAAGTCGCAGCTACACAAACAAAGCCTGCCAACGCAACGGCTAAGATGAGAGCGCCTTACCCTTATGCATTCTCCATTTCCGGGGATGAACCCCTACCTCGAAAATCCTGAACTTTGGCCAGAAGTTCACAGTCGGTTGATTGTGGCGATCGCTGATGCACTGGCTCCTCACCTGCTACCCAAGTACCGAGTAGCGATTGAGAAACGAGTATATCAAATGACAGATGAAGATTCCGTGTTGGTTGGTATTCCTGATGTCGTCGTCGGGCGAAATCTCAATACTGAAAAACAGCAGACTAACATTGCAGTTGCTTCGCCAAGAGCCAAGCCTGTCACTGTAACTGTCCCCATCCCAGAGGAAGTGCGGGAAGGATACCTAGAGGTGCGAGAGGTAGGAACTGGAGAAGTCGTGACAGTAATAGAGGTTCTCTCGCCTAAAAATAAGCGTTCTGGAGAAGGACGAAACGCATACGAGAGCAAGCGTCAACATGTACTAGGTAGCTCCTCCCATCTCGTAGAAATTGACTTGCTGCGAAGGGGACAACCTATGCCTATTTTAAGTAATAATATTCAGGCTAGTTATGGAATTTTGGTGAGTCGGAGTAATTATCGACCCACGGTTGAGTTGTACCCCTTTGAACTGCAAGAGCCGATTCCCACCTTTCTATTACCCCTACGTCGCGGTGATACAGAGCCATCGGTAGACTTGCAAGCTTTGCTACATGGGGTATATGACAGAGCGGGGTTTGATTTGGCAATAGATTATACCCGTGAACCAGTTCCCTCATTGTAGAAAGCTGATACTGCTTGGGCGAGTGAGCTGCTGCAACAAGGTCTACGGGAAGTAAAATGATAGTTTCGCGCCAATTAAAAGGTAGGGTGCGTTAACGAAGTGTAACGCACCATGTTTCTCCTCGTTCCAAGTCTCTGACTGAGAATGCCAGTCTGGAGCAGTCGCCCTATCAAGTGGCAGCAGCCCTTTGTGAAGCATTCCCAGGTGTAACCTGGAAACGAGGGTAAAAGGTTTAGATATATTTTTGATTAAAATAACGTAGTTCTTCCTTATCAATTTTACAATAGCATATTTAAAATTGTTAGTCAATACTTCCCCCAACTCTCGTTCCAAGTCAGAGACTTGGAATGCTAGTCTGGAGGCAGAGCCTCCACAATATCAAGTGGCAAAGCCACTGGAAAGGCATTTCCAGGTGTAACCAGGGAAGGGTAGAGGGCAAATTTATTGTAGCCAGGGTTGAAAAGGTTTGGGCAATTGGGATTTTGGCAGATTTGCATAACGCATGGGCTTGAGTAGAGTTGTTATATATTTTTCCCAAATTCAACCTGAATTTCTCAGCATTGAAACCACGATTGCGATCAAAACACAGCCACTACCCTAAATCCAAAGTTTCTGATTCAAGAACAATATGGTTCAGTTACAGCACCATTATCGCCTAGAGTTCAATATAACTGTAGGGGCGCGGTTTCCGCGCCCTTACAATGTGGCGCGGGTTCAATTGAAAACATATTTAAATCCGGGTATATATGAGCGCACAGATTCCCATTATATTAAAAGCATATCCTAGAAGCTGCAACTTGTCAATAAAGCTGATGATAATCTCACGCACTCGTAGCAAAGGCGCAAAGTCTTCCTCTGTGTTCTTTGCGCCTGGTGCGGTTCAATAATTCTTCCCACTAACTCGATGCCGACTTAGCAGCAGCGTCAGCTTTCGCAGCAGGTTGACTCACACCCATACGAATCTCAGAAGTGAAGGAAGACTGGGTAAAGCTGCCAAAACGCTTCAGGATACTTACCCGCATTCGCAAATTTGGACTGGCGAACCACAGTCGCTCCTCAGAAGACATGGTTTCGGACTCTGTCGTTACGGTTAAGGCATCATCACTGCCGATCTTATAGCGTCTGGTAACTGGGGTCTTCTCGGCGGAAACCATTTCTTGGAGTAACTTGCCTTCATCCGAATTACCTTCATCTGGCACAGTTGCCAAGACTGTAGAACCACTGTGTTTTTTGTTATCTGATTCTATTGTGCCGTTCCAGGTGACTTTAGCACCACAGGAGGCACGGATTGGGTCAACTTTGTGCTGTTGACACAGTTTAACCACATCTGGATGATCTGACGCCAGCATCTCAATGATCATCTCTGATTTGCCGTTTTTTGATTGTTTAACAGCCAGATCATGGCTAGTACGATGAGAAAACCATTTACCTGTGCTCAATTCAAAAAACTCTTCAATTGTCATATATTGTTGATTGTTGGTTGTTAGTTGTGATTAGAACAATGCCCACGGACGTCAGGGCGGGGGAACCGCGCCCCTACATAGTTTCTGCTTCCTCTAGGCGCTTGAGGGAAATCTTCGCCGCCTCAGCAACATGGGAATGGCTGTCTTTTTCTAGGTATTTTAAAGCTGAGAAACTTTTGGGACTAGGAAGATTACCCAAGGCTTCTGCAAGACGTTGCCGTGTCAACCAATCATCTGATTGGGCAAAGCGTAGGATCTGATCTACAGACTCGAGATCTTTGATTTCTCCTAATGCCGCGATCGCCGCTTGTTGTAGGACTACTTCCTCACTATCTAAAGCACTAATGAGTGCATCATGGGCGCGGGGATCTTTAAGATTACCAAGAGCAACTGCCGCACTAAAACGCACTAACCAATCGGTATCTTCATAAAAAATCCGCACTAATGGTTCAAAGGCTCTGACATCTGCTAAGTATCCTAACGCACCTGCGGCATCAGCGCGAATCCCATAATCCGGGTCATTTTCGAGAATTTGCACTAAAATTGGATAACTTTCTGCCGTTTGTTTGACCCCTAAGGCAAATATTGCCATTGATCTCAATTGGAGAGATTGGTCATCCAACACCTTTTTAATCAATGGTACTGCATCCTCCGCAGGATAGGGGCGCAGATTAGCAAGGGCTACCATGCGATCGCGTAAATTCGGACTTTCTAACTGAGTGGAGATTTCTTCTAAGCTTTGTGCCATTTATTTTAAAGTGCTTTTGCTATTAGACCTCTATCATATAAGTATCATTACTGACCTCCTCACACA
>CAZZXJ010000483.1:2599-5492 GCA_964657905.1 uncultured Stigonema sp. | reverse complement strand
CTAAGTAGGTTGGCGCAAATAAACCTAACTATGTTAAGTTCTGTTAAGATGCTTCAAGCTTACTAACCACTAACAGCCCTAACAGAAAGTTGTGTTTATTCACGCCGACTTACTTAACAATATGGGGAGCTAAGGCACAAGTACCAGGAGCATAAAACAGTTTCATCATCATCTTGCCTCGACAATGAGATTACGTCCCAGTAAAACTTGGTTCATGGGTTCCCTAAGAATTTTCAGCTTTCGAGAGGTTCTTCTCTGTCGTTTGGGGGTGGCGTTTAGGTAAAAGTTTGATACCGGATAGTGCTACTTGCGCAAGCGATGGTAGGAGTTTCGGCTGGAGAAGCCTGCGATCAAAAACGCTCATGCGTCGTGCATTTTCTTGCAAACAAGTTGAAATCAGCTTCTCCACGCTAAAGCCATCTAGGAAGACGCTGGCTTCCGTCGCTGAAAAGGAATTACCACTTTGTTCGGCGCTACGACCTACCACACCCATCATTCGTTGAACAGCTTTGCCGTAATGCCAGAGTGAATGCGTGGCTCTAAACAATTTAGCTTCCCGACCTCTACTTGCCTGAAGATAGGCTACCCAATTGACGAAGAACACTATGTGACGTGTTTCGTCTTGCAATAGGCGGTCAAATATGGTGAACATTGGTTCTGGTAGGAAACCAGATTGGCGAGCGATTTTAAACAGCCCAAATCCTAAGAAAGCATCAAGACATTCGCCGTAACCAAAATCAATGAAGGCTTGCTCAATGTTTGTCGGTAGCTCAACAGTAGGACGTCCGGAGATCTCAATGCCATAGTGTTGAATCATATACTTGAATAACCGACCATGAGCGGCTTCTTCCTCTCCCATGAGGGCGACTGCTTCTCGCACTAGTGGATCGCTAATCATTGGGAGGTAGGTTTCAATCTTTGCTCCGGCTTCCAGCTCAGTGTTCAGGGCTTCTTCCCAAAAGGGAATTTGCTGCAAACGCAATAACTCTGAACCATCAAGTTTGGGCCACATGAGCTGAGATGGCTCAATCGGCTGGTGGCTTTCCATATAGCTGCGGCAGAACAATTCCTTATGGGTTTGGGAACCAATTTTCATAATATTTATTCACTTCCTAATTTGATT
Organism: uncultured Stigonema sp.; assembly: GCA_964657905.1. Classification (GTDB taxonomy): domain Bacteria; phylum Cyanobacteriota; class Cyanobacteriia; order Cyanobacteriales; family Nostocaceae; genus Stigonema. The sequence goes on along the minus strand of CAZZXJ010000483.1, from coordinate 4,369 downwards.
ATAATTGGTAAGTTGAAAGCCGTTGGTATCTAGCACTTTACGTACTTGCTCACTCAACAAAGCGGCAAGTTCGGCTTCACCTGATCCTGGTGGTCCATTCAGCGGAACGCCCGCCTTCGTTATTGCTGGGTGACAATAAATCTCCACTAGGTCTGCCTTGATCTGGGGAATGAGACCGAGCAAGTATTCCTCAGTCATGCAGCCAGTTTGCAGCAACCCGTAGACTCTGTCAGCAAAGCTGATACCCTGAGATTTCAGCAACCTCTCGCCATTGCGGTGCAGTCTACCAAACACCCCCGACCAAACCAGCTTATTCAGTAACCCACGACGATCAAGCGCCAAATTGATCCCTAGTTCCTCAGCAGGAAGACGGATAACTTTGATGTTGAACTCCTGTGCCAGTTCAACCAGGATATTTAGTATGACAGGATGCATGTGCATATGTAAATGCCCATCTACATGAGAGAGGGTCAGCCCAGTGGATCGGAATTTTTCTAATTGGGCACGAATTTCTTGCCGCAGTTCCTCGCGGGTTGCCCGATGGAATTGGTAGCGCAATCCAGCGATCGCGGGGCTGTATGGGAAGTTACCTGTCGAGTTAACCAAGTGGGGAATCCGGTCTGGTTGTAGAACAGCCCGACCACACACCAGAACTAAGTGTAGACCAATGGCCAAGTTAGGGTGAGCGAGTCCGTATGCAGCTGCCTCATCCGCTGCCTCACCCGTCACCATCAGACTGGTACTAGTCAGCACTCCTTCTTCATGCGCTTTGATAATCGCTTGATTAACCCCACAAGAGAACCCGAAGTCGTCACCATTAATAATGGCGAGTCTTTGAGCCTGCAACATTCTGGTGTTATTGTTCTAAAAATTGGGCTGTCGGGTTGGTCTGACGTCGAGATTTTAGTCTGAGAATGCGCAGGGCAATTTTGGCAAGTTTCGGGATCAGTCGCGGCTGGAGTAGTTCTTTGTCAAAGACGCTCATGCGTCGGGCGTTTTCTTGAAGGCACGTGGATAAAAACAGATCAGGGGTCAAATTATCCATAAAGTTACTAGCTCCTGTGGCAGTAAAACCCTCTTGTTGATCCTCCATGGAACTATCGAAGATTTGAAGTTTATCTTGAAAGGCTCTGCCGTAATGCCAGAGAGCATGACCCCCACGCAACCAATTTGCCTTAAAACCCTGATTAATTTGTAGGTAAGTCACCCAATTGACGAAAAACATGATATGTCGTGCTTCTTCATCAAGAATTGGATTGAAGATGTCGAACAATGCTTCAGGGAAGTAGTTAGCTTGGCGGGCAATGTCAAACATCCCAAACGCTAAAAAAGAGTCGAGGCATTCCCCAAAACCAAAGTCAATGAAGGCCGTTTTGATATTGTTCGGGAGTACAGGCTCAGAAAGTGGGGAAATTTGAATGTCGTAATGGTTAATCAAAAACCCGATGAGTCGGCCGTGGCGGTCTTCCTCCATAGCTTGAAGGGCGATCGCTTCTTGTAACAGGGGATCTCTGACGGTCGCCGCAAAGGTGTTAACCATTGCCCCTGCCGATCGCTCTGTACTTAGGGCTTCTTTCCAAAAGGGAATGCCTCGCAAACGTTCCAGACCGACACTGTCAAGAGTGGGCCAAGAGAGTTGGTCTGGCTCAAACTTGAGGTGGCTGTCTATAAAGCTGCGGCAGAACAGTTCTTTGTGGTTTTCGCTTCCAATTTTCATTTTTGTTAGTTGTTAGTTGCTAATTGCTAATTGTTCATTGTTAATTGCTAATT
>CAZZXJ010000483.1:0-2589 GCA_964657905.1 uncultured Stigonema sp. | reverse complement strand
AGCTATTAGCCATTAGCAACTAACAATCACCAACTAACTTTAGTCGCTGCTTGTGTACGACGATCTTTTAGGTAGGAGAAGAACTCGCGACCCTCTCGCAGGCGGCGCACTAACATCTGGGGATCGCTGAGCATTTCACCCACAATCGGAATGATCGCTTTGGGTCGAAAGTAGAACCGACGGTACAACTGCTCGACTGCATCTTCAATCTCAGTGCTGGAGAGGTTCGGATATTGTAGTGGAGACATTTGAATACCGGAATTTGCCACCAGGGATTGATCGGTAAACCAACCGTTAGCCTGAGCTTGTCGATAGAGTTCAGTACCTGGATACGGGGCGGCGATAGAAACTTGGATGGTATGAGGACTAATCTCGCAAGCAAAGCGAACAGTTTCCTCAATTGTCTCGCGGGTTTCGTTTGGCAAACCGATGATGAATGTGCCGTGTACAGTGATGCCGAGTTTATGGCAATTCTCCATAAACTTTCGCGCCACCTCCAGCTTAATGCCTTTTTTAATTCCGTCCAGAATTGGCTGATTGCCGGATTCAAATCCTACCAGCAACAAACGCAAGCCGTTGTCACGCAGTTGCTTGAGAGTATCGTAGTCTAAGTTAGCGCGGGCGTTGCAGCTCCAAGTCAGCTTCAGTCGCTTCAAGTGTTCGCTGATGGCGATCGCCCGTTGTTTATCAATTGTGAAGGTGTCGTCATCAAACATATATTCCCGCACCTTGTCACCAAAGATAGCTTTGGCTTGTTCCATCTCCATGCCTACTGCTTCTGGGCTTTTAGCGCGGTACTGGTGACCACCAATAGTCTGAGGCCAAAGGCAGAAGGTGCATTTTGCCGGACAGCCGCGTCCGGTGTAAAAAGAAACGTAGGGGTGCAGCAGGTAGCCAATGAAATATTTTGTAATGTCTAAGTCACGCGCATAAATTGGCAGGACACTGGGCATAGCATCCCAATCGTGGATTAATTCGCGCTCCTGATTGTGTATCACCTTACCGTTCGGGTCACGGTAGCTTAGACCCTTGATCTGATCCCAAGGTTTGCCTGACGCCAGTTCCTTGCAGGTGTAGTCGAACTCGTTACGACACACAAAGTCGATGACTGGGTTTTCACGTAGTGTCTCCTCCGGTAAGACTGCTACATGTGCTCCGATAAAGCCAATTTGCACATCGGGATTCAAGGCTCTAATTGCTTCAGCACACTTTGCATCATTTTTCAACGAGGGTGTGCTGGTGTGCATAATCACTAGCTCGTAATCTTGGGCTATTTTCAGCACATCTTCCACAATCTGACCATGTGGTGGAGCATCCACAAGCTTGCTACCTGGAACAAGGGCTGCTGGTTGCGCTAGCCATGTGGGATACCAGAAGGAGGTAATCTCGCGCTTGGCTTGGTATCGCGAACCTGCACCGCCGTCAAACCCATCGAAGGAAGGAGGACTGAGGAACAAAGTTTTCTTCACTAATATCTCTCCTTTAGTTGAGCAGAGTCATAGACGCCTTGCACGTTTTTAATGTAACTTACCCCAATCGGCGCGATCGGCAAGTTGATGAACCCATAAAAGAGACTTTTGTTCATTTGATACTAGTCGCCTGCTCAATCAGTGCAAGAACATCAGTGCGAGTGAGTTTATCTTTGCCATTAGCAAGGGCATTCAGTGTACCATAAGCTAAGGTCAACGGAATTTGACAAAAGTCCAAGGCAGGTCCAGCAGGAAGAGCATTGGTGTATGCATCTGCCATCTCTAGATTGCGACGAGCATACTTTTGCATATCTTCCGCACTCCAACCTTGTGGGAAGAAGTCTACCCCACGTGCCAAATCATCTATGTGGTTGCGGAGCATATTCACCACTTGTAAGCCTCGACCAAACCCAATGGCATGGGTACGGTTGGTTTGTGTACCATCGTACCAAGCCCATAAATCCGAGAGCAACAAGCCAACCGCGCCTGCAACGCTAAATGTGTAACGATCCAAATCCGACTCTGTGTGAACTTTCCAGTTATTTTCTGCCCAGAAAGCCATCCGGTCTGCCATGGCAGCAGTCGCATCCCAAATGCGAGGTGCAATGGTTCCAGGCGCTATGAGCGTCCATTCTCTAATCCTAATGGTCACTTCCGGTAGTAAATTCTCGTGTGTGTTCAATCCCACGAAGGCATCAACGTCAAACCCATCTACCCCAGCTTCTTGTAATGTCAAGCTAATGGCACGTAAAAGTTTTGCCTTAGTAGGGTTATCCAGATCTGGATGATCTTCAATTTCATCAATAGCGCGAAAACACAGGTACGCTGATGCCACTGCCTCTTGCAAGCCTAGCGGTAAACGAATGATTGGGATGTAAAAAGTCCGGCTAGTCTCTTTGAGGTTTTTCAATGCATCTCTGTATAAGTCCATTTATTGCAACTCCATAGGGTATTGTCAACTTAGACTGATATGGTGAAAAATTAACTGCTCATCATAAAAATTTGGGATGGTCCAGAAAGGTAACCTTTACAAAAGTTCATGAATTTTAGTGGATTGGGATCTGAGGGCTTGAAACCCCGACCAATGCAATCGTCTTGAAAGACTTCGTTGTATCCCACT
>CAZZXJ010000482.1:0-5526 GCA_964657905.1 uncultured Stigonema sp. | reverse complement strand
TACTTAGTCAGACGGCAGACGCAAAGCGATGAAGTAGCACTTGCAGCCGTCACTCGGCTATTAGCATTGATGGAAATTTGTCTAGTGGATCGTGCAGTATTGGAACAGGCGATCACGCTTAGGTTTCAAGATTTTGAAGATGCAGTGCAAATCGCCTGTGCAATTACAAGTAGGTTGGATGTGATCGTTACTCGTGATCAGGCTGGGTTTACAGGTGCAACCATTGCAGTGATGTCACCAAGAGAGTTGAGCCGTCGCCTCGTTCAGTAATATTAAGTTCGGCTAATTGAGATATAACATTTAACATGACTCTTAATTAATGCCGACATCAATAACATTGCCAATATCCTCTCCCGCTTGTTTCTCTTTAATGCCATTCCAATTCAGGTAAGTATTTTTGAAATGGCGGAAGATTTCTTGATAAATTTGGCTTCTGACGCGATCGCCCCGTTTTCCATCTTCCAGTTTGATCTCATCCACAAAAAATGTGATATCCAATGCAATAGTATAATATGAAGAATCAACATGATTCATTCCGAGCATCCTGACTTGCGGTTCTTGCCATTTCTTTCGCGGCACTTTCAACTTCTCTTTGACCCACTTAATTAACTCTAAAACATAATCATCTAAGCGAGTTTCGTCAGCTTGAGGATTAGATATTTTTTGAGACAAGCGTTGCACTCTTCGCTTTAATATATTAATCTTTCGCTCCCATTCTTCAGAAATGAAAGATTCATCCTCATCCAGCAAATTAGGATCCTTAATCCAAATTCGATACCACTCCCTAATTAACTCAATGAGTCCCTCTTCATTATTTTCCTCAAAATTAAATACATTGCGGTTGTTATTGGTTTCCTCAACTACTTGGAAACCCATGAGTTCTAAGGATCCTTGATATTCCTGTTTGACATTTTCTATTTCCTCTGGTGTCATTCCTCCTTTTTCCGAAAACTGTATTGCAACAACCAAAGCTTCAAGGGCTTGTTCAATTTCCTCTAATTTAAAATTGACCGCCTGTTCAGCCAGTAACCGTGATTTGCCAAGTTTTTGTTGTTTGATGAGATCGTGGTCACTTTCTTGGGAGTTATAGTATTCATCCATCACCTCTAATTTAATATCCATATCCCCTAGTGTATCGGGATGAGCTAACACAATTTCTTCTATCAACTTTTTGGAGTCATCAATATCACATTCCGAGGGTATTTCTATGGATATAGAGTGATAGTATAAAGAGGTGGGACGACTCAAATTTGTGATTTTTTGACCTTGTAATACACTGTTAGGAATATAAATATCACAATGATTACTAAATATATATAGTTGAGTTACCCTAATCCCGATCCGGCGTAGCAGTCCGATTGAACCATCTTCAAGGAGCAGGATGTCACCAAATCGAAAAGGAGTATCAATGAGCAAAACAATTCCACTAAAGAAATTCGCCAAAATATCCTGAAGCGCAAAACCAAGAACAAAAGTAGCACCGCCCAGCGCTACCCAAACTCCAGTTAAATCAACCCCAAAGGAACTGATAACAACAACCCCGCCCAGGATGAAGATCAGCACAGGGACAACAGCTGAGAGTATGGGAAGCAATACGTCATCCCACATAGCCTCACTTTGTTGAGTGTACTCTTTGAGGTAGTAGATAAAAACTTCGTTAAATAATTGGACAGACCAATAACTAATGACTATAATTATGAGCGCTACCAAGATGTGTTCTATCAATGGAAAAATCTTAACAGCGACTAAATTCTCAAAAGTAATTTTCAGGCTGAGAATAGCGAAGACGATGAGGGCAGGATAGGCGGAAATATTTAAGGTAACGATTGCGATGTCCCGTTCAAATTTCCGAAAGATGGGGCGCAGAATATAAAACAAGAATACGTATAATAGCCCAGTTCCTAAAGCCGTGATTAGCAAACTGACCAGGATCAAGCCCCCTGTATTGATTTTATCAAATTGATGCAAGAGGTTTTGTAACATAGCAGTTGCTCCATTAAATAAATCAGGTGAACTTTAGATTATCCCACTACCAGTTTTAACCCTGGAAGCAATCGCTCTAAATTTTTCAAGGATTTACCTTGCCATGGCATTTTTTTTGACCCTAAAACCACTAATTGAATCCCCTTCTTTTTCCGCATCCCAAGAACAAACTTAGACAACATACTGATGCCCGCACTGTTGAGGAATGCTAAGTCTTTCACATTTAATGTTATGATTTTAGGTTGTAAGTCAGCTACTTGATTCAGCAAATTAACAATAGGAGCATAATCCTTTGGTCCTCCTAGACTGATTTCCCCTTTAAAATAAACCGTTGCGGATGCTGGATCGTATTGAACCTGATAGTCATCGCCTTTGACTTCTTGATTGGACATAGGTTATTTTTGCTTTTTCCTTCAGGTATCTGAAATAATTAATTATTAATAAATTATACAACAATTTGAGCCATTGTCGTAACAGTGATAATTTGTGGATGACTGGTATCTGACTCAAATTTCCAGCCTAAGAAAGCTGAATAATCATTGATTATGGTCAGCAAACCTAACCCTGAGGCTTCACTATGTTCGTTTTCGGCTGTTTTTTCAACCTGCTGAACATATAACTCATTCATGTCTGCGGAGAGTAATTCCTTAATAAAGGTTTGAAATTTCTCAACCCTTTGAGTAGTCATACTGTTCTTGGTAAAAATCACAGCAGTGACTTCCTGCATGTCTTCCAGAAAATGAACGCCAAACTTAACTTTATAATTCTTGATGTCTTCGTTAAATTTTATAGCATTTTCTAAAAGTTCGTTGCCGACATAACTTATGGCGTTTTTACTCGCTTCAAGGCGATTTTCACTATCCGGATCATCTTGATCAATTGGCAGAAAGGTTGAAAAATAGTCAGCGACAAAATAAGCTGATAAACGGTTATTACGCCACCGTCGTTTAATTGGTCGAGAACTGGAGGTAAAGCTCAGTTCTAAAGAATCATGTTCTAGGGGAAACTCTTCAATAAATTCTCCGAAAATTTGGCTCATATCTGTCATAACTAGAATTTTCCTTGAAAAAGTGTCTGATTCATACACAATCAATTGGTTTATAGAATTCCTATTTGATTTTTGAAATACAAGTAGGGTGGGCAATGCCCACCCTACTAAAAATTTTACAAATCATCTAGGACTTCTATATAGCAATCCTAAATGATTCGTGAACACCTCTCCCTTGTCCCCCTTATTCTCGCTCACGGTAAAGCAATTGGGTATAAAACCGTCTACTTGGATTTTCGAGGAACGCAGCAGCGAATCTGGCAGAGGATAAGGCTACTCCTTAGCCGCTAGCTGAATCTTGAGGATTTTATTCTGTTCCCTGAGTACCCCAGGGGAATCAATCCGGCAATCGTCAAAAGTCACAGAGTCTACATCTAGGAAGTTCGCGATCGCCAACTCAATTACCAATTCTGGGGGGAGTTGGGTTTCTTTGGAGTATTCCTCTATTGCCTGCTTAATACGTTCTGGCAAATAGTCCAAGATATTTTTAAGTGCGGTTGTGTCGGTTGTCTGCATAGTACTTACTCTCCCTTAGGGATTCTACTGTTATATCTCGGTTTATCAATTTTTTGCAGGATTAGGGATTCTAACTCTGATAGCAGCCTCACCCGTTGGATTGTTACGACAAAAGCCGCAATTCTTAAATCTGTTGGATATAATCTATCAAAAAAAGCCTGGGTTAAGGCGTGATGACCACTTCGGAATCGCGCTCTTATCCCACCTGATTTGCCAATGTACAGAATTTCCTCATCCCTAAATTTTAGGGCATAGATACCAGGGGATGTGGGCAACTGCTTAAAATCTTTTGTTAGAGGATAGCATTCAGCAAATGGCTTTGAGATGAGGATTTCTAGAATCTTACCGGCTTCCTCCCTAATTTCAGTTTCGGTCATGCTCTTATTTTCTTAGTTTGAGGCAGCGGATGGCAAACGATCTTCATGAGCATAACTCAATACAGTTCAGTTAACGTTGATTAGACATCTGCGGAAACTAATTATGCGTTACCTTGCATCCTTGTAGAGACGCGAAATTTGAGCCAGCGCCGTGCGGGGGTGGAGGAGTTTGAGGCGACTGGCGTCGTGTCTCTACTTCTTTTTCGGAGAGGTCTATTTATGCATGTAGAGCCGATTCTCAAGGCAATCAGAGAAAACACAGGAATTTCTCAAGACGTACTAGCAGAACGCCTGGAAGTTGATCAATCCTACATTTCACGACTAGAACGACGAGATAACATCACGCTTGCTACAAAGAGCGATCGCATGCTTGATTTTTACGTAACTACTGTTTCTGGCATTTGTACCTCGACCCCTACCACTAGTACCCCCGCTTTTGAGCTACACTAATATTTAACCTAATGGTAAACATTGCTCCGGGGAACTGTTACTCCTTCATCAAGGCGACAATAATTCCCAGTAGCTCATTTATAGGTGTTAAATAACGTTCATTAAGGTCAACTTTTACAACCTGAGTTTTGTCTATTGAAAGAAATCTCCATACTTGTCCCGTTGTTACAGTACCATAAACAGTTTTGATATTTTCTTCCTGATTTTTTTGATTGATTATTTGTGCTGCAAACATTTCGGCAATACACTGTGCAAGTCCATCATTAATATTCTCATTTTTTGCTTCTACAATAACTACTACTGGTGCTTTAATCACTAGTTTATCTGGATTGCGAGTGAGAATAAAATCACAAAATCCTGTTAATCCTCTGCTGGCGTCCACATTAAAATTACGTCCCGAAAATAAACTCACCTGAGAATTAAGGAACGCAATTTCACTTAGAATTGGAGCAATTATATATTCCGAGCGTGCTTTTTCTGTATTGATAGCAGTTGCTAGAGGTACGAATCTTTTCAATGCTTCAATAAGAAATAAGCTCGGTTCAATCGCTTCAGAAGTTATTAAATTTTGCACTGATTCAATCATTGTAATCCCCAAAGACTTTAGGCTATCTAAGTCTTTAAAATCACTATATGACATTGCTCATAACCCAAAATTATTCAGTTGAATCTATCTTAAAATTAAATAATTCAGCGTGGGCTTCCCGATCTTGATAAATTTCATCCAAAATTTTCGTTTGTCAGCATTTTTCAGCTTCCCATCAGTTCATAAGGGGTACAAACCGTTGGTAGCTCGTAGCCAAAGTTAGAACAAATGTGTATGAGCTTTTTCTGAATCTGGGCGTTTGCTATATGTTTACAATTCCAGGTTAGCAAATAATCCATCCCATGAACGGTAGCTATGGTCCAAAAGGCTTGTAACATTGCCTCTATCTCCTCCAAGTCAATTTAATTGCAACTTCTTTGTAGACGACCAGAGTGATCGCCCTTATACTGTTCCGAACCGTATTACCTATGCACGCACAACGGTAACACAACGTCCGTTCAGAAATTAATTCAGGTAGAAGCACTCTAGTTTACTACGGGAGTCCGTCTTATTTATTCCAGATGACTTATTATGTAGATGAGATTGATATTAAATTAAGGCAGAGG
>CAZZXJ010000481.1:0-5526 GCA_964657905.1 uncultured Stigonema sp. | reverse complement strand
GGCGATCGCTCTCCCGCCAAGAAGTTGTGTAGACACGGAGTGGCTTGTCGCAGACATCGCCTTCATTCTGTCTTATTATATACTTTGATGTGTTAAGACTTCAATGTGTTAACGTATTTTTAGATGATTGACAATTATAAATTTGAGTGGAAATGACTAAATATGTCGATCTCTCTCCTTATTGGACAGAGGACAAAGACTTATCTATTCAAAAAGCTAATGAAATAACAGGGTTAGATAAAAGAACTCTCTCATCTGCTAAGAAGGGACATCTTGAACGCGCTCAGTTTGAAACTCTTTTTAAACTAAGAGATTTGGCTTCCAAGTTAGCTGGCAAACCATTGGCACTGGAGGAGATTTTCAAAGATGGTTGAATCTTAGATTTTAAACCTTATAGTCCCGAAATTTTAAATTCTAAAAAGCTATCACCAAGTTGTGTTAGTTGTCGCCCGTGTCCAAGCGCACTCCTACACCCCAACCACAACTGTGTAAGATTGCTCTTGATGCCAGCGCTACAATATTCAGGCGATCGCACCCTAAAGTTAAGTTATGGAACTCACATCGGATGTGGCGATCGCCTCCACTAACCACGTTCAGGTGGCGATCGCACCTCACGCCACGAGAGAGCGTCTACGCACAATACATGGCTAATAATAGTAATGCATAAAGAGCTTAAGCAAAAATTTTATGTACACCCAACTTTCAATTTTGTCAGAGTCAAGAGAACAAAGTCAGCCAACTTGCTTGCAACTACCTATGCAGGATGCAGAAGTTATCCTGTACTGCAACTTATTCGCTCAAAACGAAAGTGACCATTTGTTTTCCCAGTTGTGTAGCACTATTAATTGGCGACAAGACTCAACAGTACTCTTTGGTAAATATGTTACTTTACCACGACTGACTGCTTGGTATGGAGATGAAGGTAAGTCATACACTTACTCAAAAATCAAGATGGAACCTCAGAGATGGACGACTACGCTAATAAAAATAAAATCTCAAATTGAAGACGTGGCTAATACAAAATTTAACAGCGTACTGCTTAATCTATACCGTGATGGTAAAGATAGTGTAGCTTGGCATAGTGATGATGAGCCAGAGTTAGGTAAAAACCCAGAGATTGGCTCTGTAAGCTTTGGTGCTACTCGTCGTTTTATGTTTAGGCATAAGTATCAAAAAGAATTAAAGTTTGAAATCGAACTAACTCACGGAAGTTTTCTGATGATGAAAGGAGTAACTCAACATTTTTGGCAACACCAGATCCCGAAAACTAACCAACTTATTCAACCAAGAATAAATCTTACTTTTAGGAAAGTAGTCTAAATATAGGCATTACTTTAGTTGTAGTCAAACTGGTTTGAGGTTTACCAGGAGAGGGGATTGGTGGTTTACTTGGAACTGGCGTCGATGGCGTACAGGCAGTAAGCCCTAGCACTAGCAGTATAAATGCGGTTATAGTAATCCTGTTCATTTTCAGCTTGGAAATATATTTACCGAAGATTGATCTTCAATGCTGTGATCGTTTTCTAGCTTAAAGAGTCGATGGCTTCTTACGTTGCAGTGCTAAAGGTACTCCAAGAGTGCAGAGGGCGAGTAAGCTAAAAATGGAGGTAGGTTCAGGGACGGTGATTATGGTTGCAGAAAAACTAATGGGTAACTCACTATCTTCTGGTCCGAAATTTTCAGAACCAGGTATAAATGGCGGCGCTGAAAAAACCTCTACATAACCAGGTGTAGGCAAAAAACCAGCGAAATACGGATTAGAATAGTTTCCCCCAGAAGTAGAATACCCAAAACCGTTATCCGTTAACTGCTGATTATTAAGGCTAATTAAATTGTCAACATTAAAAGGTTCGTTTCCCGGTATTGGAGTCCCAGCAGCTTGCAGACCAGTAATTGTTTCACCATTTCTTAATCCAGTAATTCCAGAAATCTGGTAAAAACCCAAATTGTCAGGGGTGTCATTAGTAGTGAAAGTACCACTCGCCGCTATGCCACTACCAGAATAATTCCAGTTCCAACTTAAAGCAAAGGCGGCTTGCATTGTCCCGAAAACCAATCCAGATGTGGCGGCAAGGACTGTGGCAGATATTACTAGATTTTTCATGGAGGTCAGAGTGTGCAAGAGCGGATTTTATCGGTTGAGTTAAGCGAGAGAGCGCAACCCAAAACCAATGGCAGTTTAACACCAAAGATACAACCGCAGCGCGAGCACTCTCCTCAGTAGTGTCCGACGTTGTACAGTATTTTTGTTAAGAAGTGCGCACTCTTTACACCTTAACCACAACTGTGTATGAAAGCAATGTTACTAATGCTATAGTACTGAGGGCGATACGCACCCTCCAGCGTCGGCGTAAAGCGCGATCGCACTGTATGTAACTCCCGCGCCCTAAAGTTAAGTTATATTACGCTTAAGAGTGCTTGAGCGATACTTGAGTTATCACGGAAACTCCAGGGAGTGAGTGCGATGGCACAGGCAAGCCGAACCCTTGCGTCTACGCTACAATAAACACTCTTACAAGATAATGGTGTCTCCAAAATGGAAACCAAGGGCGTCTATGGCAGCGGCAATAGGACACCATCCTCGAAAACCAACGAGGTGAGAAATGCCCTCATCCAACTCAAAGCCAAAGGTATTAAGGACTGGGAGATTTTGGATATTTGGGCGACATTTCTTCATGAACAAGGCGATTATGCTCTGGCCGTTACGCTCGAATCTGCTGCGTATGAATTGGGCAAGCCTGTTGAATAAACACCTACAACGGCAACTCTAATTGCCCTGGCGAAGTGTTGGAGCGCCTTCTTGTGTGTAGTTTGATGTGACATGGACTACAAAGAGGAATGAGATTTTCTAGCCGATTGTCTTCAGGGGTAAAATTTGAATGATGTACGGATAGAGTGAACACTGTCCACTCAGAACGTGACATCTGTTTTGGCTTCTCTCCTGGACGTAAACATTGCTGACCACAGTGCTGGCATTTCCAAAGAGCTGCCGCTTTCACCTGTAGTGCTATATCTTGCCAATTATTCGCATAGCGCTTCCTGTAGATTGGCATTTATCTTAACAGTCATAATGCGAGTACCTCTCACTAATTGTCTCCCAAGACAGCTACATTTTAGAAAGATGCTTACAGATATTGACAAAATCTTGCATAGCGTCAAGGGAATAACGAGTTTTAGCTCCAAGTTAATAAAAAAGCCCAGTTGCGTGAAAGCAACCAGGCTTTGATTTAAGTTAACCAACTACCAAGCAAAGAAAACTAATTACGCTTTAACAACCTATTAGACAGTAGCTTGCTCTAAATTTACTTTGACAACTTTGTTCTTTTCTTGAGTAGTCTTGGGCAGGATCAAATTCAAAATGCCATCTTTGTATTCTGCTGTAACCTTGGTATTTTCAACCCTTGCATTCAGAGGAATTACGCGCTGGAATTTACCATAGTGGAATTCACTCACAGTATGACCATTGTCTTCAATCTTCTTCTCGGACTTCCGCTCACCGCTGATAGCAACAGCATTCTCTGTTACTTGCACATCCAAATCTTTGGCTTCAATACCTGGAACTTCCAGCTTCAGGTGAATAGCATCTGCGGTTTCATGAAATTCAGCAGCAGGAAATCTAGCATTGCCTCTTTCAATTTCTGTAAGTGGTGATAAAGCTTCATCAAACAAACGGTTCACTTGGCGTTGAAGAGAGTTAAATTCTTGCCATGGATTGTAACGAGCTAACATCATTTATTCTCCCTTGTGTAAGTTTGATTAATTCAGGATTTAAATCCCTGCTTTAGTTTCATATTATTAATAAATGAAAAATCCGTAAATTCGGTTTTTACGAATAGTTAAATCAGGATGACCGACCAGGAGAATAGGTATGTTTAGAGGTGTGTAAACCGTAATTTATTGGTACGGTAAACCCTATAAATTCTGACTGGCTGATTCCTAAATATAAAACCACACTGCTGAAAAACAGTGTGGCAGGGTTTCTGTATAGAGGTTTCAATTTAATTAGTTATATACTTATACAACAGCAGAGGGCAGCATTCCGGATTCTACCCAAATATTTTCGCACGATCGTTTCAGCAGTCAGCTGCTTTAAGGTTGCGTCGGCGCCGCAGGAAACCAACCCCAATCACACCCACGCCGACCAGTGCAGTTGTGTTATTTGGCTCCGGAATCTGGGTGGTCAGTACAGAGATAGTACCATTCACTCTTACAGAACCAATACTTGGACTTGTTGGATCTACCAAAAGATTGCCAACTTGATAAACCTCAGAACCAGTCAGCGTGCCAGTGGCACCAAGAAATAGACCTTCACCCCCAGTGATGTTGGCAGTATCAGAGCCAGTGGTGCTTAGATTTGCAAGATTAATGCTTCCGGTGCCATTATCAACGCCGTAAGATAGTTTATTATCGCCGCTACCAAATAACGTTACCCCACCAAGTGGCAAACCTTGCAAACCAAATGTTGCTGGATTGGTACTAAAGCGGTAAGAACCATTGGTTAAGTCAGTTTGGACATAGAGTAAACCAGAGGCTTTGGTCAAACCAAAAGATGCATCGTTACTTTCCCCTGAGATAGTTCTTGCTGTTATATCTTCAGTAATGGGTCTACTAAGCGCAGACAATGCGTCATAGGTGGCGTCAAATGTATAAGTCGTTTGTGCTACTGCTTTTCCTAAAGTTGAACCAAAACCTAGCAAAGTGAAGGCTACACAGAACAGCCATGCGGTGTACGAACGAAGCATTGTTAACCTTGTTTTTTTAATGGAAAACACTCAATACCAAGAGTACAGTACAGCAATATTGACGTTTTAGATCTACCCAAACGGTTGCCCCCAACGTTCCCAGTTCTCCTTATTGAATGGCGATCGCCACTTCAAAATCAAACTCAACTCTAGTTCCTGCCGTAAGCGTCGGAATGCAGGCGTGTCCCACCAAAACGCTATATTAACCGCCGTCTGCAACTTATACCGATAGTGCAAGTCCTGGTAACTTTCAATGTAACCTTTGCAGTCGTGTAAACCTTTCCATCGCTTGTTACTTCGGCATGTCTCCCCGACGTAAAGTATTAGCCTAGCAGCAGAGTCAACAACGAAGTACAGACAACTGTCGCCTGGGGAATCCGTCGGCATCCTGTAAAAGGACATTGTCTGTAACTTTAGTGTCAGCGGGTCAATTTGGTCTGGATCGCAATGCACTCGTGCAAGGTCAAATAAAGTCGTCTGCTGTGGTGGTTGATTTTCTCTCACCCGTTGCTGGTATGCCCCAATTTCCGCTTTCCACCGCACCAGGGCTGTAGCGTCCATGCTCAAGGTTTGCGGTTTGGTACTGCTGGGTTGAACTGGGTTTTCTGCAAATAGGTTTAGTTGGTGATGTTCCACAGGCGATGTTTTTTAATCCGACCAACCGAATAATACTGGATAGTGCCCGTTTTTGTCCGGGTTCACCACAAAGTAAGCTCACTTGATTGGAATTTCAGTAAACCAAAAAGTTTTTCCCTAAAGAGCGATCGCCAAATATTTTGTAGCT
>CAZZXJ010000480.1:0-5533 GCA_964657905.1 uncultured Stigonema sp. | reverse complement strand
CTGGGACACGGCTGGGCATTTTATTTTTTGGATCTCCCTTAGTAGTTTAGAAAGTGATGCTCAGATATTGGCTCATGCCGTTCGCAGCCAATGTTCAATAGAGAATTCTCTACATTGGGTACTTGATGTCACCTTTAATGAAGATGCCAGCCGCATCCGTAAAGACAACTCCCCGCTTAATTTTACTATCCTACGGCGTCTGGCTTTGAATCTGTTGAGTCGAGACAAAACCGTGCGTGGAAGTATTGCAATGAAACGACCCAAGCGCAGCATTAGACAACAACTACCTGGCGAATGTGATCGCTGCTGTCTAGGTGATCTCTCATAAATCAGTCAGACTCTTTTTTTTAACGATCGCCCCCAATTTATCGTGTCCAGTCATCAATAACTTTTTCCGGGTTTTCAAGTGACTGAAACCAGGTGGGCATATTTATTATTGGGGATGTACTACCGCCATGCAAATTCAATTGACATACAATTCAATTCCGACTTATCTAGTGCAAAAAAATGTGAATTTGTCAAATATTTTTAGATGCGTTTACCCTGGACTACGACCGTGCCATTGCTGACATCAACCAAGCCATTAAACTTAACCCGTCACTTGCCAATGCTTACGACACTCGATGTGAGGCATATGTCAAAAAGGGAGACTACGATCACGCCATTACCGAATGCAACCAAGCCATTAAACTTGACTCTACCCACACGAACTCTTACTATAGCCGAGGAATTGCTTACAAAAATAAGGGCAGTAGAAATCAAGCAGTAGAAGACTTCAAGAAAGTCCTGGAATTAAAAAATGATGTTGAATTAAGTCAAAACGCCAAGCAACAACTTCAAGAGTTAGGCACAAAATAGCAGTAGTAAATTAACCGTATAAATGGCAAAGTGCTATGCATTAGTCATATTTTTCTTAACACAAAATACTAAAAAGCTAGGATTAAAAGGGAACAGGGAATAGGAAAATCCCCATAATTAAAAGATGTTGTTTCGCGAATCAATGAGGGGTCACATCCTTTTAACTCTCGTTCCCATGCTGAGCATGGGAATGCGCTACCAAGAGGCTCTGCCTCGAAGCCTGCATTCCTAGCCTCAGCTTAGGAACAAGTTAATGAGGGGTTAGACCCATCACGAATTGACCAACAACATCATAAATTTAAGGGCTTGTACCCAATTTCGGGCTAAAATCCCCCCGTTTTTTGGTGAATGAGAACGATTTTATTTCTGTAACTCTCTCACAGCAAAGTTTTCAATTTGTGCGTGGCGGCAAAATTTGTCTTCGCTACTTTTACGCCACATCAGTGTGGAACAAGCGCACAGTAAGGGTTAAGAGCTACTGACGACATTTGGCGAGATTCAAAACAATGTAGCTACAAACTCCTCTAGATCACTCCGCTTAATTCGCCAACTTCGACCGATGACCTTAGCCTTTAACGTCCCGTCCTGGATTGCATCGCGCAAAAAATCTTTAGACAACCCAGTAAGTGCTTGGGCTTCTGGAACTGTTAAACATTTGGTTTTGCTCAAGTTTGGAAGTACGCTTCATCAACCCAAGTCGCATGAAATCCATATGGTACTCGCTGAGGAATTAGCACCTGCGCTACCGGCCCGGATGTCACATCTTGAGCATTTAATACGATTAATTCAGAAATCCCTGAACCTTGATCATGGACTAAAGTTAGGAGCCAGCCATCATCCTCTGTTTTTGCGTGAGGACGTGGCACAAAAACAATATCTCCACCATAACGCCCAACTCCGAATTCTAATGTTTCAGATTGACCACGACTAAAATCGTACTTGATGAGTGCATCAAATAAGAGAATTGGATTATTAGCAACTCTTGCAGTGTAACCGTATCGTGTTTTTCGCCCTAGTAGCTGTTCATTCACACGGGGGAATTCAATGGGTACATCATCTAAGATTGTTTCTTGAGCCAGTCCAGTTTTAAGATTAAATCGCCACTCACACAGCGGCCTGTATACTCCTTCTTGTTTATCAAAACTTTGGACTGACTCTAAAAGTCCTGAGTCCTTCATTCGACAACCGCTTAACACTATCTCTTCCTCTTCTTCATAAGCGTTGAGAGTATGAGGGACAAAACAAGCTGAACTCTCGAACCAACGAACATCACAATTATTTCCATGACGTGGTAGGATGCCAAAGCGACTAGGGCGCTCACTCTCAAATAATATCAGAGGTTCTCCTCGTTCTACCCTTTGTGAATCAAAAGTTACTGGCAGGTCCATAAAGATTGTATAGTTTTCGCTGATGGCAAAATCATGCATCATCACTCCTATAGGCAAGTCAATTGACTCAGTCCGTAACAACTCGCCTGCTACTGAAACCACGCTATATTGCAAGTAAGGCGGTTTAAATGGAGAGTAGCCAAAAAACATCATCTCGCCCGTAACTGGGTCTACTTTAGGATGGGCAGTAAAGGCAGAAGCTAGCTTGCCATTGTAGGTGTACTCACCAATTGTCTCTAACTCAGGCAGCTTAACAGCGTAAGGCGCTCCTCCCTCCCATAATGCCAATAGTTGACCATTGTGCCAAACGGTAGCTGTATTAGCAGTATTTTTGTATGATCCACGAGGATTATCCATTTGTGGTGGTTCCATTAAGCCAGACCAGATGGGCTTACCCTCGGCTTGCTCTATTTTCCATCCTTGGGTTTTAACGTAGCGATTGCGATAAGTTGCTTTGCCATTGTGAATTCGCACACCATGCAACATTCCATCTCCATCAAACCAGTGATACTGACCAATTGGTTCCCATTGTGGATTAGCACCATTCCGGACAAATATTCCCGATAAATCCGGTGGTAGTTCACCCATTACTTGTAGGGTGTCAGTGGTAATTTCTTGATGGACTGGTGCAAAGTTACCCTCAAGATAAGGATTGATTGTTGTCATTACCATTTGTTTTATTTATGAAAGAGTGCAAGAGAGTGTCACAGATTGTGTTGCAAAAAGTTGTTGAGAATCTTTTATAGCAGCGAAATTTGTTCGGAATGACGCAGACCCAGGTCTAAGATCGATTTAGGAGGGTTGACATCGTAGACTTTGACTGTATCACGCTGAATAACTTCTTGAGTGCTAACAGCTACCTTCTCGACAACAACCCGGAGTTCAAAATCCATGCTTAGTATTCGGCGTTGCATAATTGAAGTATGAATTAGGCGATCGCCATGAACGACTATTCGCCGTCACCGCACGTTTGTCCTCTGGGAGCTACTTTTGTATAACCTGTTTTATATGGCAATGCCCCTGAGATTTAATCCTAGAGGCGTGTAGGGCGATATTTGGTGCTGTGGGGCGGCGTTAGGTTTCAGATTATTGACAAACTTTATTTGCTCCAGCCCCACTCCCAACAACTGCCACTTTTCCGCACTCTGAGCCATTTTTATAAATTCTTATTTCCACAGATCCTTTGTTTAATGTGATTCCAGATGCGGAAACTACTGCATTTTTAGGAATGGAAAAGTTTACTTTATGCGGAAGTTTTGCTTGAACGCTTTCTATTCTCATAGGTGTGCTGGGGTCTTTGAATATAATAGAATAGCTTGCAGCCAATTCCTCTCCACTAGTTCCAGTCCATTGGACTTCATACTTATCTGAACCACTGACAGATTCTGTAACTGATTGTGAACTAGGAATTGGACTTGATTTCGCTGAAGGTGTACAACCCTGTAACAGCGCAAATCCAGCAACAACTGACAGTTTGATTAAATTTTTCATTTTCCTAGTGAAAACGATAGGTACAGATTTATAATTCCCTAAATATAGGTATGTAATTTTAGATTGTGACAATAACTTCCTTTATGCCAATAATTTTGGAACAAGCAGCAGCTAGCATACCAGCACAGCCTTTACTTACATAACAAGCAGCCACTTTGGGCAGAAGGAGAAACTATTACCTCTCCTTTCTGGTGGCGAGCGCTCCAATTACTATCTCTCTATCCTGCTGCTCCGTGAGTCCCGCGTACAAAGTTATGCCCTAGTTTGTTTGACTTGGCATATACCACTGTGCCGCGCTCCTCCCCCTCTCCAAGAGGAATGACACGGGCTAAGGGGCGATGGCGCTGACTCTCGCTTTGTAGTTTAAGAATTCGGTTGTTTTCTTAAACTACGAGTAGCAGCCTCTTGCACTACAGCGTGTAACGGCGTAATGCGTTATGCAAAGCGGTACTTGATCGCTTAAGAGCTTTTACTTACCGTTAACAACTAAATTTAAAAAGACTACCAGATAATTTACTGAGGACGGAATTTGAAGCCGAGGTTAGATTTGGTAAAAATTAAAAACTAGTCGAAAAATGATTAATTCAAGTATAGCGATGAAGGGAAATTATAGATGAACTTTGCGGAGAAAACGGAATATTTAAGGTATGAGTCTAATATCGTTTGGTTAATGGATATTGAAAAAATTGAATATGTTAGAGAAACTATTGCGCAAGGCATATCCAGACGAAAAGGGCTAATTAAATACGCGGATTTTGTGGTAGTAGGATACTCGGAGTTAACAAAAGACGCGCCTAACACAGGATATCCAGGAAATTTCCGAAGACGTATATTTTGGCTGAAAGAATATGACCGCTATTTGCAACCTAATGATGTTTATAAAGCTAACTCCCCTGCTGAAGGAGTTGATCCATTAACTATAGCCCCAAGGGTTCCGGGTAAGAAAACAGAGAGAGCATGGGGAGTCCAACACAAAAAGTAGTTTAAATCTTATACTACTCCCCACCCTCCAATGCAAGACACTCCCGGCATCTTGCATCGGAGGTATGCTGCGGTGTAGTACCTCTGGGTAAAGAATGATGGCAAAGGGCTAAGGGCGATTAGAGTTGCTCAAGTTTAAATAAAAGTAGGCTCAGTCACAAAACCAAGCCTACCAACTACTGTTATCTACTAATTAGGATTATTAGGGAAACGCTAAGGAACTTATGCACTTGTGTTCCTAGCTTTCAAATACTACCAATACTACAAGTTCAGGAGTGTAGTATTGGGTAGTCAAAGAAAAACCCACTGCATTGGGGGGCAATGGGGTGTAAGTACTGAATAACATGGTTCCCTCTACGTTAAGCTCGGTAGCTTGTAATCATCCATGGGGTTTTTACTTAGATTTTCGATGAATTATTTAGCTTTCGCTTGTCTTTTTCAAGTGACTTGACCCACTCTTGCCATCTAATCCTCTCAGGATTCTTCTTACCGTTGGCACTATAATACACAATATTGCACCGTAATACAAAAAATCTGGGTTAGCCAACATCTAGTCCCCCGCCAAATTCGAGGCTGCGGGAGGAGCGATCGCACTCACCCCACTCATTCCCTATCTGTATTACACTATGTGTAGCGAACTGCAAACATCGGGAGATGAAACTGCAAACAAGGCGATTTATGTTTGCAGTTCGCTACAGTTAGTCAGCAAGCAACAGCATCTGGATATAAAGCTTTAGCCCCCTCAAACTGGCAAGATATACCAGATTTCACTGTTGCAAACCTCTACTGGTACTTTAAAGATAAACTTGAAGCAC
>CAZZXJ010000479.1:0-5534 GCA_964657905.1 uncultured Stigonema sp. | reverse complement strand
GGCATAAACCTGAAGACGATTAAGAGAACTACTAGTGACATCAATTTCAATAACCAAGTCCGGCGCAGGATCTTCTAATGGGTCTAACCGCTTTTTCCCGCGAACAGCACTAATATTACTGATGTAGAAGCATTTATCGGGTTCTGCACCACTAAGTTCAGGACGATTGAACGTGGTTGATCCGAGGGGATAAATCTGAATCTCTAGCTCTTCCGCGAGGGTTTCCACAAAGCGACCTAAAACTTCTTTACTTAGTTCATGCTCTGGAGAAGGAGCCATAATTTCTAGATTGCCCCGATTGTAGGTGAGGCGTAAACGGCGATGACTGAGTTCCTCAAGCAGGGTTTCATAGGTTTGCCAGCTAATCCCTGAAAGATGAATAATCTCTGTTGGTGGCGCGAGGGGGGTTGCAATCATATAATCATTTAAGCCAGAGTATTTTTAATCTAAATCAATTTATTTAGTGAAGCTACCTACTACTTCCAGTGTTCATATTTTTTCCTTTGTATTGATTATTTAGTATATTTAATATACTATGCTACAAATCACCAGTAGATACCAAACAAGAGGGATCGGCTGTTACGTCTCTTCAACTTTGAATCGCTTAGAATGGAGGTGTGAAAGCAACGCTTTTAATTGATAGGATGAAGCACCTTGACATTCAACAAGCAGATAGCACGCTTACAACGCTACTTGATGAAGTGATAGCAACCCAAACTGAAATTGTTATTATCCGGAATGGTATCCCTGTTGCTCGCATTGTTCCTTGCGACATAAAATCGAACTCTACTCGTAACTATCCACTAAGGGGAATGCCTATAGCGATCGCCGAAGATTTTGACCAACCCATGCCAGAACTTTGGGAAGCTTTGGGCGAATGATTTTGTTGGATACCCACGTTTGGTGGTTACTCCACGATCCTACCCAGTTATCTAGCCAAGCGCAAGCCATAGTTGATTTAGAGGAACCACAAAACGGCTTGCTGGTGTCAGCTATTTCGGTATGGGAGATTGCAGTTAAGTCTAGTATTGGAAAATTAAAATTACCCTTACCAATTGATGAATGGTATAAGTTGGCGCAAGCGCATTCAGGCATTGTAATTGAGCCTTTGTCTCCTCTAGATGCTATTGCCAGTACACAGCTACCGGATAGTTTTCACAAAGACCCTGCTGATAGAATTCTGGTTGCGATTGCGAGGCGATACGGAATTCCTTTAGTGACTTGTGATGCCAAGATTTTGAACTACCCTCATGTGCGAACAGTTTGGTAGTTTATCAGGGTGGATTCACAGATACAAGTTTTTCTCGCAGAGTGTTGCTCGCTGGCATAAAAAAATGAAATGGAAGGTTACTCGTGCTCATACCAATACAAATAAATTAGTGCGTTACGGCGAAGCCTAACGCACCCTACTCAACGCTTTTACTTACTAGTAGCTACTGGGTGTAACACTACCTCCGCCTGTTTTTGCTCCTCCTCATCGGGCAATCCATGAATCGAGCGATACAACTTCACGTACTGCTTGGCAGATTGATCCCAACTGAAGTCTTGAGTCATACCGCGTTGCTGTAGTGCTTGCCATTGGGGTTTGTAGTGGAAGCCTTCGGAAGCGCGAACCAGACAGGTAAACAAATCTAGTGGTTCATAGCGGTCAAAGCAATAACCAGTACCTGATTGTGTCATGGGGTCATGATGCGATACAGTGTCAACTAATCCCCCTGTACGACGGACAATTGGCACACAGCCGTAACGCAAAGCTAACATTTGGCTGATACCGCAGGGTTCAAAACGGCTGGGCATGAGGAAGGCATCAGACCCCGCGTAGATGCGGCGAGAGAGGGCATCGTTATAGAGTAAGTAAGTCGCTATGCGTCCGGGATAGCGAGAAGCCATCTGCCACATTTGACTTTCGTAGTAGCGATCGCCTGTTCCCAGCAGCACAAACTGTGAATCTGTATACGCCATAAAGCGATCCAGCATCTGTAACACCAAATCGATGCCTTTTTGTTCCACCAACCGTGTCACCATGCCAATTAAAAAGGTATTGCCGTTAACTTCTAACCCCAATTCTTCCTGCAAAGCAATTTTGTTAGCTTTGCGTTTTTCTAAAGTGTCGGCGGTAAAGTTTTGGTTGATGTATTTGTCAGTGGCTGGATCGAAAGACTCAGTATCGATGCCATTGATAATGCCCGATAATTTGCCGCTGATAAAGGACAGCAAGCCTTCTAGCTGTTCGCCGTAAGCAGGTGTCTTAATTTGCTCAGCATACGTGGGGGAAACTGTATTCACCTTGTCGGCAAACTGTACAGCTGCCGCCATCGTATTGTGTCCTTGCATATACCAAGGACACCAAGTAATTTTCTCTAAATACCAACGCCACGGTCCTTGATAAGCCAGGTTATGAATAGTAAAAACGCTGCTGATATCAGGTGATTGGTGCATCCATACAGGAATCATTCCGGTATGCCAATCATGACAATGGACAATTTCTGGCTTCCAATAATTCCAGCAAAACTCAGCTGCACCATTGGCAAACAACGTAAACCGCCAGAATTCATCCTCACCAGAGTAAATGCGGCGAGGCGTAAAAGCGGCATGTCCAAATAGGTACAAGGGAACATCAGTACCAGGCAGAACTGCTTCGTAAACGGCAAAGTCTTGGAACATGGCAGACCCTCGCCAGACAGGTTCTTTGGGAATCTCCATTTTGTCTGGCAGGAAGCCGTAATAAGGTATGAAGATCCGCACATCATGCCCCATTTCTCTCAGGATTTTGGGCAGTGCTCCGACTACATCTCCCATTCCTCCTACTTTCGCAACGGGAGCTGCCTCTGCTGCCACAAATAGAATCTGCATAGTATTTTTTATTTCCCGATTCCGCCTATATTTTTACTGATCTATGGGGAGTCAGGAGTCAGGAGGAGGCAGCGCGTTGGTGAGCCAGCGCGGTCATGTTCGTTACCCCCATGAGCGACTGGCGAAAGGGTTCCCCGACTTGAAGCGACTGCCGTTCAGGAGACAGGAGAATTTATTCTGACTTCTGACTTCTGACTCCTTCTGATCTAACCACATCTGCTCACACCCGAAAAGTTCAGGAACCCCGTTGGATTACAGTGAAGATTTCCTCTAAAATTTCCTGTGCTCCCTGTTTTCGCATGCGCTGTGCTAATTCAATGCCTAATTGTTCTGCATTGGTAGCAGTACCCATGACTGTATCTTTTACCAGCTTTTGACCATCTACACTGGCAACTATCCCCGTCAACGTTAAATTATTATCATCTATTTCAGTATTTACACCAATAGGCACTTGACAACCACCCTCTAAATCGCGCAAGAAAGCACGTTCTGCTAAACAGCGATCGCGTGTTTGTGGATGTTCAATACCCTTAAGTAGGGAGATCAGTTCGGGATCATCAGCACGGCATTCAATGCCCAATGCTCCTTGCCCAACAGCATGGAGGGAAACTTCTTTTGATAGGATTTGATGGATGCGCGATCCCATGCCCAATCTTTGTAACCCTGCTACCGCCAAAATCAGCGCATCGTATTCACCCGCATCTAGCTTTTGCATGCGCGTGTTCAAGTTTCCCCGCACATCTTTAAATGCTAAATGAGGGAAATGATGTCGCAATTGCGCTAGTCGTCGCAGGGAAGATGTACCGATCACCGCACCTTCTGGCAGTGTATCAATTTGCTTTTCTTGGTGTTTTTCATGCACTACCAGGGCATCTGCTGGGTTTTCCCGTTCTGTAATTGCTGCTAACATTAATCCCTCTGGCAAGTGAGTAGGCAAATCCTTGAGGGAATGAACGGCAAAGTCAATCTCCTGGTTGAGCATTCCTAGTTCGAGTTCTTTGGTGAATAGTCCCTTATCACCAATCTTGGCTAGTGCCACATCCAGGATTTTGTCACCTTGGGTGGACATAGTGTGGACTTCAAAAGACATATCAGGAAAGCGTTTCTGGAGTTGTTCTTGTACCCAGTAAGTTTGAATCAGAGCGAGTTGGCTTTTACGGGTACCAATGCGAATCGTACGTAGTGGAGTGGAAACAACTGATGTCATAAAGCGATATATCAACGCCAGGAGATAAATTCACTGGATCTAGACTACCGCAGTGGGACACCCATCAGCCTTGCAATTGGCTGATTCTAGTTAAGCTTATTATTTCTTTATGAAGAAGGGAGTCAGGAGTCAGAATGGGAAGAAGTGTGACTAGTATAGGGAGTCAGAAGCCAGGAGACAGAAGTCAGGAGAGAAAAATACATACAGAGACTGGATTTTAAGCTGTTTTTAACTGTCTAGTTATTTATGCCGCGCTGTACTAGTTCTTGACTCGTTGGTAAAAACCCTGCTCTTGATAGGCAAAATCAGACCGATATTCAAAACCCCATCCCTTGTGAACAAGGTTTTCCTGACGACTTGAAAGACGCGATATATCGCGTCTCTACAACTCCTGACTCCTGTCTCCTTTCATCCAAACCTACCGCCAGACAGAAGTTTGAACTTTAATAACACGTTAAGTAATAATTAGCGTACTTATTTCATCAGAGCTAGCCTATGAATCGTTCAGCTTGCCTTATCTTTAATCCCGTTGCAGGTCAGGGTGACTCAGAACAAGATTTGGCACAGATTCGGGCAATCTTAGAGCCGGAAATTGATCTGGATATTTACTTGACAACAGAGGATATTTGTGCAGGTGAACTGGCATGTGAAGCAGTTAAACGGGGAGTAGATGCCATTATTGCTTCGGGAGGAGATGGTACTCTGTCAGATGCGGCAGCAGCTGTGGTGGGTACTGATATTCCGTTTGGCATTATTTCACGGGGAACGGCAAACGCTTTTGCCGCTGCTTTAGGAATCCCTGACACGGTAGACGCTGCCTGTAAAGTCATTTTACAGGGATTGACTCGGACTATAGATGCCGCCTATTGTAACGATCATCCGATGGTATTGCTAACAGGCATTGGCTTTGAAGCTGAAACCGTAGCAAAGGCAGATCGGGAAGCGAAGAATCGCTTTGGCGTCTTGGCATACTTCCTGGCTGGACTCCAACAATTGCGCTCCTTTAAAACATTTGACATAGAAATTGAAACCGATGACAAAATCATTAAAGCTTCTGCCGCCGCAGTAACGGTGGCAAATGCAGCACCTCCGACTTCAGTCTT
The DNA here is from genome assembly GCA_964657905.1 of uncultured Stigonema sp. Taxonomy (GTDB): domain Bacteria; phylum Cyanobacteriota; class Cyanobacteriia; order Cyanobacteriales; family Nostocaceae; genus Stigonema. Next base: position 371 of record CAZZXJ010000479.1, on the reverse strand, counting down.
CGCTCAGGGACCGGGGGGGATTATTGTTGATGATGGGTTATTGGATTTGACAATTGTGGCTCCCGCTAGTAAAGCAGCAGCGATCGCCGCTACCTTTCATCTGTTTCAAACAGCGAGTGCGGGTAACCCAGTAGAGCGGGATGACATCGGCTACATGCGAGCCAAACAATTCAAAATCACCACTGACCCACCGCAAAAGGTTGTTGTTGACGGTGAACTTTTGGGGACAACTCCCGTTGAAATTCGCTGTGTTCCGGCAGGTTTGAAGATCTTTGTGCCGCTTTTAGAAGAAGTTGAGCCTATGGAAAAACTAGAAGGACTTCCCAACTTGATTGTGGAGCATAAACAAACACAGGAAGGGGCATAGGGCA
>CAZZXJ010000478.1:0-5553 GCA_964657905.1 uncultured Stigonema sp. | reverse complement strand
CCGCACGCGGGGAGGGGTAGGGGGTGGGGTGCTTTTATTATAAGTAATCAAGCGGGCATGATATCAGGTGCTGAAGTTTACAACACTACTAGCGCTCAGTTGTTGGTTAGCCTTTTTCGGGTCAATGGAGGGAGAGGAGGCTACTACATTGCCAACCTCCGAGACAAAAAATATTACTACTGTGGTTTAAGCCTTGAGGATGTTCGGGTCACTTTTGAACATCTTGGTATAGGAAGATTAGAAGCATAGTTTCTTGCAGCAGTGCTATCTAAAAACATATGCCATACAGCGAATTCACAACAATCACAAAAGCGTCAGAAGCTTTTGGTTTAACTACTGTTGAAGGAAGGCGGTTTGTTCCAGAAATTGAACTAATAAAACCTTCGGCTCAACTTGTAGGGTATTTGGAAGAAGTTTTACCCCTGGCGATCGCCACTGGTAGCGAAAAAGCGCGTTCTGAATTAATTATTACTCCGATACTGCTAGAAGTGTGGAGAATATTGGAAAAACAAATCGGGATTTTTTCTGGAGAAGATTTCGATGTTGATAGCTCTGTGGGACTAAACGGAAGATGTGATTTCTTGCTCAGCCGCTCACCTAAACTTATACAAATTGATGCCCCCGCAGTTGTAATTGTGGAGGCAAAAAAAGCAGATTTAAGGACTGGAATTGGACAGTGTGTCGCACAAATGGTTGCGGCTTAGCGATTCAATAAAGCGAAAAACAAATCTGTTAACACCATCTATGGAACTGTAACGTCTGGCACTCAATGGCGATTTATGAAGCTAGAGGAAAATACAGTGACTTTTGATTTGTCTGAATATCCGGTTCCCCCAGTAGATTTCATTATTTCTTTTTTGATTTGGATGATTCGCAATGCTTGAAAAGGACAGCATATAGAGGGTAACGTACAAATGGGGAGGTCTTCAGGTTGTGATCAGGAACACGTACATCCGTTTAGGGCGAAGGCTCGCGCAGAGCAATGAAGTCCTGATCTGATAACAAACCCGACATATTTAATACTCGTTGTGACCAAATTTCTGCTTGTTGAGCTATTTCAGCACGTTCTTTCTCATCTAACCAAATATGATTCAAGGTTAGTTCCCATCGTGATAATTGAACTTGGATGTTAACTAATTCCTCAGCTTGTTCTGGTTCAATTTCTGCTGCTGTCCACTCAATAAACCACTGAGTTTCATTCAGGACAGATTTAACAGCATCTTTATAAGCAGCATTGCAAAATGAACGCACACGAGCTAAGTTAGATGCTGTATGTCCTAAACGATGAGGAAGATCATCGCGTTGAAAGCGAGCTTGTTTCTCATTTAAATTCAATTTGATATCCACCGAGCAGCTCCTGAGTAATTTGTTTGACACGTTCTCGAATTTCTAGATTTTGAATGTTCATTGCACGATTGTTTTGACTGGGACGAATGTTGATAATTGATTCGTAAGCAATTGACTGGTTGAATGGTGTCCAATCTGCTCCCCAAATATCTCGCTGTCTGCTGCCATCTTCTAGTAAGATAGCTTCACAATCAGCGTGCTTTTCCCCTCCTCCTGCTAAAATACCGCGTTCGATGTCTACTGCAACTTTAATGTAAATTCTCAACGTTTGCAGCATTTGTTCGACTTGTTCAAAAGTTGCACGTTCAATAATTATCAGTACCAACCCCTCACCTCATTTCTTCTACTTTAATTTTAACAGTAAGAATCTCCGTGTCAGTGTTCTATCTAATGCCTTGCTGCTTTACATGCTGCATCCACGCTTAAACTCATCCCACCCCTTCAAGGGGTGGGATTTCGTGGGCATGGGGCATGGGTGCGTTTCCTATGCCCGGCGCCTGTCGCCCGAAACGGCCTCGCGTCGATTCATCACAGACTGACCACCGTTGGGATTCCTCGCCGTTTTCTTTGAATTGCTTCAACCTCCTCGTAGCCTTGCTGCACCATTGCACCAACATGCTTTCTGAAACTATTCTCAGCATGATTATGTTGCATCCCCTGCTTGGCTGCCCACTGCCATCCACTGTACCAGTTCGTCAGGCTGTGGAGATTTTGGTTACAGCCGAAAATATTACATCTGTTCATTGAGGTTTAATCGAGATACTCTCCGAAAATAAGACAGAATCAGAATTGAGAAAACAGGTTGAAAAATCCCTATTGTTTTTCGGAGATGTCTAATGAATGCGATCTCTCTCCCATGCAGGAGTGCGACCCACACAACTACTTCGACTCAACATATTGGTTCGGATCAGATAATCTACATACCGATAAATGTAGAGACGCGACGCCAGTCGCCTACGGAGGGAGACCCTCTTGCAGCGCTGGCTCAAATTTCGCGTCTCTACACTTATGTAATCCTCACCAAGAACTCTTACCCGAACCGTATTGGCTTGGATGGAACTGGTTTTTTTGGTTCAAAAGGCTGACGAATAGGTTTATCTTTTAAGTTTTTAATGTGCAGTTCAAGACTGGTGCGCTGTTTTGTCAGGCGATCGCGCTCTAATTTATTGTCGGTGATAGAAGGTAATTAACTCTGGATATATCTGAACACACCTTTTCCATTATCTATACAATATCCTGTCAACTAAGCAAAAGTCAAGCAAAAAACTCAAATTTTTCGATGGCAACCAGATTCGTCGAGATATACTGATCCACTGGTAGCACCAATTCAGCAACGCCTCCAACTGATGTTCAACAAAAAAAGGTTCGACTTTTTCGGGACTTCCAGAAAATAAAATATCCCAACCAGATATCTATCAATCGTGTCATGGGTAAGGGCGGGGATACCCCGCCCCTACAATTTAGGACAATTTTTTGTTGGAAATCAGACTCAATCTCGTGGGGATGGGGTCGTTCCCTGGTTTAAATACAAGACGTTTACCACCTTCTAGGTCAACAGCTTTCTTCACCTGGGCGATCGCGTAGAGCCTCAAGTTAGGTAAGGGAACTCCAACAAATAAATTATCCAATATTGTGGGGTGGGCTTCTGATAGGATGGGCTAGAAGCCCATCCCACAAGAAATAGTTGAATATTTTTTTACTTGGAAATCCCTAAGCAAGCGCCAGGGTATAACAGTAAACCAAAAAGCTCGATTGGCGCTTCATTGCTGAACTGATCCACCCAAAACCCGACGTTTTTTGACGAAGCCAACAGTATCAGTTACTTATTCCCCCCCTTTTTAAGGGGATCTAGGGGGGATCAAGTCTTAACCGAGAAGTATTGCGAGCAGTATTTAATCCCATAGTTGTTGTTTCATGTTTCGTCCGGTAGCCACTCAATCAGGTCTGGATAGAGTTCGCACCGCAAGACACTGCAAATCTTTTTGAGTTCCTCAGCATCTATCTTGGGCATTTCATCATAGTCCTTCCATCGGGAGACAGTATTTTTATGGACTCCTACCGCTTTTGCTAGAGCTTTGCTGGTAATTCGCCTATCCGCCATCATTTGTCTAAGCTTCCATTGAATTGCACTCATACTGTTCATCCGCCCATTATTTTGCAGCAACCGCACAACACAAGTTATAAATTTCTCATTTTAAATGAAATAGCACAATTTTTAGTGCTAAAGTCATATTTCATGTTGCTATAATACAGGAGTAAGTCAGCATCCTGAAAAAGGAGAGGGAATATGTCAAACACAATTCAAGCTCTGATTGACGCCATGCTGAAGCCAATTAAAGAACTGAAGTCGATTCTTTCCCAGCGAATGGAGCACGTTGAGAATGAGATTGAACAGTTCAACGACCGCTTCATGCATGATCGTAATTAGTTCTCTGACCAGTGGGCGGCATGTCGGTAAAGTGACATCTTGCATCTCGCCCAGACAACGCCTTGAACTTCAGTTCAAGGCTGAGAGCTACAGTCCGTTTTAACGGACTGAAAACCTTACCTAGCTTAAGGGCGGTTAAAACCGCAGCTACACAGGCAAAACCTGCCTAGCCTCCGGCAACGGCAAAGCCGTACGCAGGTTTCAAAACCCTTGATTTTCCGTATTGCCGCGTAGGCGGTGAGTCCAGCCCTGAAGGAGGGTTTCCCTCCGTAGGGGACTGGCGAACCCGAAGGGACTTTGTTTGTGTAGCCGCGAATTCTATTCGCACTTGTCTTAAGTTGACACTAATGGGTTACCCCGCCCTTACGAATGATACGATTGAGCGGTCTATGGTTGGGATATTTTATTTTCTGGAAGTCCCTAAACTTTTCGTTGATTTGGAATGATTGCTTTATTTCGGCCGGTCTGTACTACTGTTGGCTTTTTATTCTTTGCTTCTGCTAATGGTGATAGTCGTCGTGTACTTGCCATTATTCCCAACCCACGGTTTAATTCTTTTGATATAACCGTTACGAGGACTCCGCACCATCGGGATTTGACTGAGTTTGTCGTCAATTGCTGCCAGAGACAAACTCATCTGCGCCAGTTGATAATCACGTTCTCTGACAGCCTGCGCATACTGCTGTTGTTGGCGATAGTACTCCAGACGTGTTTGGTTTTCTTGCTGACTTCGCCTAGTAGCATCTATGCTCGCTTCGTACTCCAAGATTTTACGCCGCGACTGAGCAGCTTTCAGACGAGACTTAGCAACCTCCAACTCAGACGCTTGCATCCGCACAGCTATCTGTAACTGTTGCAGCTGCTGTTGTTGTTCGGTAACTGAAGCGTCCAATTTAGCTTTTTGTAGTTCTACCTCAGACGAGAGTTGCTTCTGGTCTAACTTAAGTTGCTTAAGCTTGGCGGATTCGTGCTGAAGGATTTGGTCCTGTAGTTTCATCTCCTTCATAGACTTAATCATCTCCTCTTGGTCCTGGACTTTCTGCTCACCACTTTGCCACGCCACCTGAGCTTTTTCCACCTCAGATCTCTTCTCTGGATTTTCACTCTTCAACAATTCTGTATGCGACGCAAGTACCGATTTGGCCTGTGTCAACCGCACTTGTGCCATTGATATTGCTGCTTCTTCTTCTGAGAAGATCGCCGGGGGAAGTGGCTTTGATGGTATGGGCGATTTTGGCTCAAAAGGTTGAGGAATAGCTTTGTCTTTTAAATTTTGAATATGCAGACTCACAGATTTTCGTTGTTGGGTAAGGCGATCGCGCTCTCGTTTGTTGTCTGTAATCACGTCGCCTTCCTTAATTTGATCCCCTTCCTTCACTTGAAGGAACGACTCGTCGTCAACGATCACTGAAAGCCTGAGTGGGCGATCCATGCGACTTGGTTGTACTGGAGGCTGTTGCTCTATGGGTTGGACAGTGAAAGACTGTGTCTGCGGTTGAGCTATAGATGAGCCAAATAGTGTTAAAAAGACTGTGCCAATGAATGCCCAATGATTCAGATTCTGAGATTTTTTCATGGGAAGCGGTTTAAGAATGCACCACTTTCTTATCTTTCCCAGAATCATTGCTAACTGCTAATTGCTAATGGCTAATTGCCCAATTTTCAGATATTTAACCAAAAGAACTAAGTCATGAAAAGGGTGTAGGGGGTAGGGTCTGGGGTGTGGGGAACCCCAAACATAAATGCAGGGGTTTGGAACATGGACGTCGTATATATGT
>CAZZXJ010000477.1:0-5559 GCA_964657905.1 uncultured Stigonema sp. | reverse complement strand
TACGTCGGTTCTCAAAAGCTACTATCACAACCATCTCCTTGCTGAATAAATAGACGAAATGTAGGATTATGCGCTCGTTAGCGCACCACGGAGCAGTCCAAATTGCCGCTACTACATAGCCCAGAGATGCGTACACCCCCAGGGGAAGCCTGTCGCATCTCCTATCTCCATCCATTGCTCACACTCAGCTACCAAGTAGTCAAGTTTCGATAATTCCATAACGCTGTTCAATATGGGCAAGATACTCCAACTCAACTGGCGTAAAAGCAACTTGTCGCTCTCGTTAGGGACTCCACAATCTTAGTCGAGTATTCACTGCTCTTTTCGCTGGCCATCAAGTGATGTCTAGAAACGCTATAAAGTCCGCTCATACCGCCACCTCCAAGCCAAAATACATCGCCGCGTCTTGCCAATTAGCAGGATAAATTTTCTTTTCTATGCTCGCTGAACCCCGATTCTACTGCCGTCCTCACTGGCAACCTGGACCCCCATTTGTTCTACTGGTTGCCGCCCAATCTAAAATAAAAACACTCCTCGTGGATTGTCTATAGTTTCCCAAGTACGCTCCATATGTGCCACGGCGCCGTAGGCTTGGGAGATGTCGTGGTTGGCGTAGACGCATAGCGGCTTGTCGTTAGACATCGCACTCCACACCCTTTCATCAAGATGCCGGACAGTTTGTCCAGCAATCAAGGCTCTTGGATGTGGCGAAGCTAGCCCATTAGCTTTTGCACCTTAAGAGGCACCGGCTCTACTTCCTTTTTGGACAGTGGCTTGAAGGTAATCAGTCGCTCGTAGCGGTTCTCGCCATCCTCACCCTTGCCAACACAACGAGAAAACCAGATGGCTTCGCCAAACTTGTTGGAAGGCGATCGCCTAGTATATAGCTGCCCTCTCCAAGAAACTATGCCTGCACCATACTGATCCGAGCGCTCAACTGTTGCACTAATGCTAGACCAGTCAAAAGTCGAGAACTCTTCAAGAGGTCTTTGGTAGTTAGGCGCTGCTGTACTGCTAGGTACTAAGCGCTCTACAGCATTAGCTATCCGCTCAAGCGCTTGCATTTGTCTATTTTGAATCTCAAGCCAGAGGTTGATTTGATCAGGTGTCATGTAAGTAAAGAGGAAAGTAGGAATAGTGAGTGCGTAGACGCTCTTAGTGGCTTGTCGCCAGACATCGCTTTTAAACTTTGGTGCTGTATGATGAATATGCCAGGGGAAAATATCTTTGGTCGGATACCTCCCCTGGTTCCAACGTCTTAGCCTCGACTCTTGAGAACTAAGTCGTTTTCCTTACTGTGAACTCCAAGGCTGATTGCAAGTTCTTTAATGCGATCGCGTATTTTGTGCTGAATTCGTTTTTCTTCCTCTTCCTGGTAACCAGCGCATGGCGAAAAGCTTGTCGATATCTTTGTAGAGACAGTACAACTCGTCATAGTTCCAGTAAATTTGCTCGTGCTCATTTTGGTTGTTCATGGTCGGATACCTTTGCTAAGGAATTAGATGCCCTCACTTATGGCTGTGGGCACCGCGGCCATCCATCGTGCTACCAACTTGCTATTTCTTCATCCTCAAATTCCCAATCTCGTCCCCGCTGCTCTGCTAGGTAGGCATCTTTACGATTAGTCCAGCAGTACTCATACTGTCGTTGGTGGCGCCAAGGTATTTCCAGGCAGCAAAGACGTGCTTGTCTGGTGTCTGTCCAATTGCGATTGGGTTGTTGATGAGTGCAACCAGAGCGATCGCATCCTGCTCAAATGCTTTTTCAAGCCCTCGGTAAGCGTGGCAAGTGCAGGTGATTTCATGAGCGCTTAGACGTAGCTCGTAAAACTCATCATTCATTCCTTTGGCTATCAGTTCATCCCAGCTATCACTCCTGATAAGCTTGTAAGGGTCTGCTTTATCCCAAGCACGGTCAACTAAGACCGCTACGTAGTCAACTTTAGAAATGAAGCGACAAATGCCCTTAATTTTGATTTGTTGACCGCGCTTTTCGATGTGATTGGGAATGTGCAGCCAAACTACGTTTTTGTAGACATCGATGGTTGCGTGTTCAACGCCTACCTTTATCTGTTCTGATGTCCACCCCCATTTGTCAAGAAGGACTTTTGTATTCTCAAGGCTGTAGATGTACCTCAATGCATAGTCAAGGGCATTATTCTCATGCAGCAATGACTGATGAAACACAGAGTAATTGTAGTTGGGGCGAGTATGGGCTTTGGCTGAGAATTGAAGAGTAGCTGGCATTGGTCGGATACCTCTTTACTCTCTTTACTATAAATCGTCAGTTTACGGTTTGTCAACCATCAATTTATGATTTATGGTATGATAAGAATCGAGGGTCTATAGTTTGGGAGTATGCAATATGGCTAAAACGCAGATGAAAGTAAGAAAGGTTCTAGACATAGATGTACCAGGTCTGGGAGAAAAGATTAGACAGGCGAGAGAAACGGATAAACGTTCCTTATCAGAAATATGCCGTCAAATTCCCATGACCAATATGAATTGGTACAAAATTGAAGCTGAAGAGACAAAAGCCCTGCCGATTGAAACTCTACGGCGGATTGAAGAGGTATTGGGAGTAGATTTCGGAGTGAAATTCGATGATTAATCCAGAGACTATTGAGCCTCAATCTCTTCCGTATATTTCTTTACCAAAGCGTAATAGACTGCCGGAAATATCATGTATTTATTTTGTCATGGCTGACCAAGGAGTTATTCAATATATTGGGCGTACCAACAACCTAAGAAAGCGCTGATTGAATGGTTCAAACCTTATTTGAATCAAACTACTTTCAGAACAGCGAAGATTAGTTTACAGAATGAAGCTAAAAAGAAACGTAGGAAAATCAGTTCTCACTTTCAGATTAATGAGAAGACTTCAGCAGAACTTAGTCGTATAGCAATTAACCAGTTAATTATGCTAGAACTCGATATCATCGCGGCTGTAGAGTGGAATCAAGAGATAGGAACAAGGCTGAAAGCAATGCGAGGTAAAGTATCCCGTCGTGCATTAGCGGTAATTGTGCAATCGGAATATGGATATAAGGTGTCCCAGCAGTACATACAGCTTTTGGAACATCCAGCTATGAACGAAAAAGCTCCGTCAACTGTTTCTTTCAAGCTACTAAGGTATTTGACTCAGGCATTAGGAAGGGATGTCTATGAATTGTTTAATTCTCCCAAGATTTTTGCTAGTCATACTTGATAAAAAACTGCAATTTTTCTACACTGAGAGCGGTCACCGTCGGCAATGCAACATTCTGCTGAACTACCTTGTATGCGGTGGGTCGTAGAACTCAGCCTTTATGAATTGTCCGATATCTTCATCATTTTTTATGAATTTTATGTGAAGAGTGAAGATAAACAAATTAGACAGTACATAAAATTGGTGAAATATTTATCAAGGCAGACATTAAAAAAGAGGAGGTAATCAAGCCTCCCCACTAAATTTATATTTCTAGAATATCCAACTCTTCGGGAATCTCAACCCCCATCAAATACAAAACTGTAAGGTAACGATCCCAGGCATTAGCAATATAATCTTGCATTTGATCGCATCTCGCTTTTTTGTAATACTTCGCCGCTACCTTAGTGACTCCACGCCAATCTTTCTTTTCAACAAAATGCATCATTTGGCAAATACACTTATCCAACGACTCTTGTTGTTTCCAATGAAGACCAGCCGTTGAAAGTTGATTAACAGAGTAATACCAGTCAGCAATCTTTTCGTTTTCTAATGCCTCAGATAAGTCCATTTTTTAAGCCGTTTGGTCGTCGTCCGTTTTAATTATACGAGAAGCGATCGCTTATGCCTCTACCCACGCTTTCTTGCCGTTGATAGGTGATATCTTAGCTGTTGAGAAGCCCAAGCGATCGCCTGCAGTATGAGCGATGGAATCAGGGGGTAGCCCCCTGAATAAGTTAACAATCCCTCATTAGCCTTTGCACTTTTTCTGGTAATGGTTCCACTGAGAGCGCATCTTAAATCTCAACTATCTCTGCGTTGTAGCCAAACCACTGCAATGCATTAACCATTTGCACTGCCGTTTTATAATCCACTTTCGCTGCCAATTTTTTACTCTTTGTGGTGACTAGTTTGTGAGTCGTGGTGTCCACATTTTTGAGCCAGCCGTCTTGCAGTTTGATCGCACAGATAATGTTCATTTTGTTTACCGTAGTTGTTGAAGATAGTCCCCCCACATTGGGGGGAATGAACGATATTAGTAGGGAAGTGCAAAAAGCTTGGCTAACATTTGAAACGTGTCGATATCCATCGTTCCAGTACGGTTATCATCCGTTCTCCAAATCAACCGTACCTTGCCATCTTCCAAGCAAGCCCCAGTGATTGTTGCACAGGCATTAACTGTGGGAATGTAAATAGATAGAGGGGAAAAATTCGAGTCTTTCATTGTTAAAATCCTTGTAAGTGAATAATTGATTGCCGAGGTTGCCACCTCGGTTTTTTTGAAATTGGATCGCTGAGAACGCTGGTTCCGATCAAGAGCGCCCGCTCAAGCCCTGGCGCACACAGGTTTACTTATCCATGTATACATGGCAGCACATATTTTTTATTATTGCCATGTATACAGGGTTAGTTATAATAGTTTTTAGAAGTTTATATGTAGAATTTGTATGAAGAAAGAAAAATCATTAGACATCTCCAAAAATTAATTATGCGTTCGTCAAAACCCTTAGTAGGGGCGAACGGTGAGACAGCCCCTACATGATTTCCACTCCTTGTCTATTAAAAGAAAAGCTAAGAGAAAAACTTAATTATGCTAGAACTTGATCTGATCGCGTCTGTAGAGTGGAACCAAGAACTGGGAATAAGGCTGAAAGCAATGCGGGGTGAAGTATCCTGTCGTAGATTAGCGGCGAAGGTACAGGATTTGTATGAATATAAGGTGTCTCAGCAGTACATACAGCTTCTGGAGCATCCTGAAGGGAACGAAAAAGCTCCGTCAAGCGTTTCTTTCAAGCTGCTAAGATACTTAACTCAGGCATTAGGAAGGGATGTCTATGAGTTGTTTGATTCAAGAGAAATAGTTACTAAAGAAAAACTAAGAGAAAAGCCTTATGAAGTGCACCAGGGTAAAGGCGGATTGTTTGTCCCTACCGGAGACGAACCAATGAACAGTCCCAATGTTCAATTAAGAATGCCCATGAGCTTGTATTTGAAACTAAAAGAAGTGTCTGGGGGAAAGTTTGGACCTTGGATTAGGGAAGCAATCAAAGAGAAACTAGAACGAAATGGCCAAGGTATGGAACCACACTTTCAACAAAGCGATCGCACTTAGGTGATGGTAGGGGCACGCTGAAGGGGCTACGCACAAGTCAGACCTGGCAGCCCCTTCAGCTTTACTTGTGCGCGAAAAAATAAGTGGCGGCGATGCCGCCGCCGCTAGACGACTAAAAAGTTTATTTAGCGGAGCGACTAGAACGGAGTAGAAGGAAGTGAAGCAATATAAAGTTTGTGTTAAGTTTAAAACTCCTTGAAATAGCATGCAGATGTGACTAATCGAGCTAACCTGCAAGTCCGCGAAATCAGCACCAAGAT
>CAZZXJ010000476.1:0-5561 GCA_964657905.1 uncultured Stigonema sp. | reverse complement strand
TTCGCGTCTCTACAGGAATTATCGGTCTGTAGATTATCTTATCCGAACCGTATTGCCACAACATCCTTTAGTCTAAGGACGTAGAAAACCTTTGCCAGAGTCGCACTTGCTGCCTCAGTTCCAAAATATCTAAATAATCGTTGGCAAATGCTTTTTGTAAGAGTGAGTCAGGCATAAAGTCATCGTACTTTTGTACTTCCATAGCTTCAGAATTAGTAACTAAATTTTCTGCTGTAATTCTTTGCTCACACAAGGAAATAATTTCTGATTCAAGGTATTTAAATTTGTCTTTCGCTAATTTAATTGTCAAAAAATAGGGATTGACACCACTAATACTCTGAATTTCCAACGACTCCCGACAAAAACAGTTAAGCAATCTTTCCAAGGTGCGGTATGCCAGAGTACCCATCCAAGGAAAAATGCAGCACTTACCTTTTTCTATTAGTAAGATATTTTGTTGATCTAATCCAGCGTTTCGCGTCACACTACGGACTCTCTGCAAACGTTCCAAAGCATTTTTTTGCAAGTAGCTATACTCTATATCCTCAAACAGCACCTGCCGCATCCGTTGCAAAATTCTTGTATGAATAGTGCCACTACCACCACGCCAATAAATACTAGCTTTACCTTCTACTTGCTTAACAAAAACAATCTTTCTTTTCAAATCAACTTCTAAAACTTGCCAACTTTTGCCAGCCAAGGCAAATTGATTTCCCACAGGCAACAGCTTAACAATACTGCCAATTTCCATCGTTCCTTGCTTAACAATATATTCCTGGTTATCGGGAAAAACAGCATAAAACTGAAATCTTCCTACCACCTTTTCCCCTGCCAAACCAAGGATCAATGTCCGTTTCTCAGTTAGCTGCATCTGGTCAACATCAATTAAATAACGCAGGAATAGCTTAAAATCTTCTTTAGTAATAGCAGCAAAAGTTGGTAGGCTTAAAACCTGTTTAGCAAGGGCAGCAGGAGAAATTTCCCCACTTGCTGCTAAAATACTCATTGTTTGTTGATACAGCAAACTCAAAGGATATTGAAGAGGCTTGATCGGTTCAATCCAACGCTCCTCTAAATAAAGTTGAATAATTGCAATACACTGCAAAAGTTGCCAAGGAATTTGTTCCGGTAGCGTTGCTTCTGGTGACAGTTCATCTTCAGCACAAATAAAACGCATATCAGCAGCTTCCCCTCGTCTCCCAGTACGTCCCAATCGCTGTAAAAAGCTAGCTACAGACATAGGGGATTCTAACTGAATCACTCGCTCTAAATGACCGATATCCATACCTAATTCCAAAGTCAGTGTAGCCGCAGTCACAGCTGGCTCATTGGGTTCACGCATAGCAGTTTCAGCAGCTTGTCGCAAGCCAGCAGATATACTACCATGATGCACATGATAAATATCTGGTTGTCCCTGATCCACAGCAATCTGACGCAAAGATGCAATGATAGATTCAGTTTGAGATTTATTATTAGCAAAAATGAGACACTTGCGAGATTTACAGAGGTTGAAAATATATTTGTCGTATGCAGCAGAATCAGAGGAGTCAGAAGTCAGAAGACAGGAGTCAGGAGGAGAACCTATTCTGGCTTCTGACTCCTGGCTGCTGAATTCTTCTTGATTAGAAACATAAAAGTGTTCCACAGCCAGTTTAACTTGCCGTTTCCCTCCCTCAATTTTTGATGTAATTACTGACCTTTCAGTTCCAGAACGCAGCCACTCTTCAGCCATTGAATAATCACCGAGAGTCGCCGATAAACCAATTCTCCGAGGTTGTGTTTGCGTTATTTTGGCCAACCGTGTTAATTGGCAAAGAATCTGACAACCCCGTTCTGAACCCATGAAGGCATGAATTTCATCAATGACGACAAACCGCAAATCACCAAATAAGCGCAATAGATCATGATTTTTGTTGATTAACAAACTTTCTAGAGATTCCGGTGTAATTTGCAGAATGCCTTTAGGGTTTTTAATCAGCTTATTTTTATGACTTTGATAAACATCACCGTGCCAGTGCCAAACCGGGATATCGGCTTCTTTCAGTAAATCATTAAGACGTTCAAATTGGTCATTAATTAAAGCTTTAATGGGACCAATGTATAATGCCCCTATGGTAGCAACGGGGTTTTCGTGTAATAAAGTCAAAATTGGCACAAACGCAGCTTCTGTTTTCCCGGAAGCAGTTCCAGCAGTAATCAGCAAGTGAGCATCTGTGTTAAAAATAACTTTACAAGCCTCTATTTGGACTGGTCGTAATTCAGTCCAGTTGTGATTGTATATATATTCTTGGATAAAGGGGGCGAGTCTGGAAAACATGCGATCGCTTATTACTAGATAGCGGAATTCTAGTCTAAAACGCATCAATTGTTCTCCCTCGCTATTTATTGTGATTACAGAAGCGATGCTGGAAGGGTAAATAGACCTTTTTTGTCTCATGCAAAGACGAGGGCAGCGCTGCAGGAGGGTTTCCCTCCGTAGGCGACTGCCCGTCGCCAAGTCGCAAAGAAGAACTTGTATCAATCAGGTCAAAAAGTCTTTGATGAGCATTTGGGGTACTTTAGGATGGTTCCTGCCATTGCTGAGTTTGAACGTCAACTAGATCGCCAAGGCAAGTATGAAGCTTTTCAACAAGCTTTGTTGGCTGAGAGTGGGTTGGAATGGAAGGAAAACCGGGATGTTTGGGGTTTTTATCGGGATGCGATCGCCTTTGCCTTACAAACGGCGGGACTGTGCCCACAAAGGAAAATTGTACGCTTTTTAAAAATTAAAAATCCTGAAACCCTTACCTATGAAATCTTTCAGCCATCGTAATCTCTATGAAAGATTTTCAGATTTAGTGCCAAAAGATGGTTGAAAAATTAAAAATAACTTTGGGTTCCACGCCCCAACAAAACCAATTAAGGTCAAAGCAGAGATGCTATAAATCGTAATCCTTCTCCCTGCCACCTGCCATGTCATCAACCCGATAATCATCAGGAAAATTAGGGGAGGAATGGATTGGAACATCGCTTCTATAGAGTCAAGCGCGAATTTAATCGGGACGCGAATCGCTTGGAAGATAGGGCGAGGAGTTAACTTAACTTACTTAATATAACTGTCTAATCAAAAGCTGCTAATACTAGCAAGAATAGTTTGTTTAGTGCCCAATCGCCTGCCTGCGAGAATAAATCTTTTCTAGAAGTAAATCCCGCAGTTCGTTAGCGATATCATCAGGCGGATTACCTGCAAGGGCCCGTCCAATCAACTTTTCAGCCTCTCGTAATTCTGAACATTCTACAGCAAGCGTTGCGGCACTGCGATGGAGAACTGATCTAGTCGGCTCAAGACCAAATAAGTCTGCTACTAGGTCTGCGGCAGCTCGCTCTTGAGAAAAGGCTGCTTTGGTTAACTCCAAAGCGACGGTGGTATCACCCCTTTGGCGGGCTAAAAAAGCTTGGTCAACAAGTTCCATTGCTTCGCGATGGAGAATTTCTACGTCTTGCATTTTTCAACTACACGGGTACGTGGTGTGCCAAATTCGACGACACAGACGTAGCCGGGGGACAAAGTATCCGAGGGGCTAATCTGTTCTAGTTTCATTTTAACTCTAGATTTAATAATGCTTTCAGAGCCTCTACGAATCCTTGAAACTTCCAGGCGAGCTTTTCTTTGAAATAAAGAATTTGGATCATCAATAGAACCCAACCAGAAGTCAAAGCCAAAACTTGTGCCTTTAATAGAGCGCTCAATCACTGTAAGACCCGTTAGATAAGGCATAAGGAGTGCAGCAATTCCATATGCCCCATACTCGGTAGCAACTTCTTGGTCGGCATTAAAGCGACGTACAGTGTCATTAATCGGATTCCATTGCAGTTCGACTTGAGTTTCTTGTATGCCATCAATTAAAAGATTAACGCGATCAGGATGATTTTGCTCATCCAGGCAAACTGCGGCTGCATCCTGACACGTAGCTCCAAAAGTCAGCGACCATCCAGGTCGTTCAGGCTTCGATTGAGAAAGTGAGTCAAGGTATAAAAGCTTTGGTATATTATCTACCATTGATAATTTCAACTTCTTCAGCTTTCTTATAATACGGTTTTTCTAAAATCCCCTTGACAACTGCCTTATAGCCTTAACTTGTGACAAATGCTACACATCTGGCTCCTCTGCGCCTCTGCGGTTCGTTGATCATAAAGTGAATTCCGCTACATCGCCCTCATCCACACCTGCATCTTTACCCACAGCCGTGGGTTTAAAATTACTACCATGAATGAGTTGACTAAAAGAAATTTTCGGGTTTTGGTAAAGAATATTTAGCACACTAATAAAATCCCGCACAATTTCGCCGGGAGTGAGCAATGCTTCTGCACCTAAGCGATTGACAATTTCTTGCACAAACTCTTTCAAATCACCAATCTTCAACGCTTGGTTATAACCAAAGTTTAAAGCATGTACCTCAACTAAGCTTTGCAAAAGTGTGAGGATTTCTTCTGGCGTCAGGGGGTTAAGCCGCAGCACTGGTCCTAAGTATTCCTGAACATCAGCTTGGGTGACAAAACGGCTTTCTTTTGTGCGTCGTCGCCAAGCTGCATCTGCAAAAAGCCCCCGATGTGGGTCTTCCAAAAATTTTGTTGTTCCACCTATAACAATGCCAAGATGCTCTGCTTTGCACTGCATAATGTCATTGAAAATTCCCAGCAGTCTGTTATAATTTTTTTCACGAGTAACTGTAGTAGGTATTTGGTATAAATGCACAGCTTCATCAATCAGGACTAAAATTCCTTTATAGCCAATCTCAGCCACAAACTTAGCCAATACCTTGATGTAGTCATACCAACTATCATCGTCAATAATTACACGTACTCCCAAGGCGGCTTTTGCCTCAATTTTAGTGGCAAATTCTCCCCGCAACCACCGCAAGGCAGCGCCCTTCAATGCATCATCATCCAATCGATAGCCACGCCAATAAGCAATCACGACGCTGCCAAAATCAAATCCGTGAACCAAGTCCTCAATATACTGAACAACTTCCCTAATTTTCGCTTCAACTTTGTCATCAAAACCTTCGTCATTAGGACGCATTCCGGTTTCTTTGGCGACTTCTTGTTGAATTTTGTTAATCCATCCTTCCAGAATTGAAACTAAAGCACCACCATCAGGACGAGTTTTTGTGGCGAGGCGGCTCATTAATTCTCGATAGGTTGCTAGACCTTCATGGTTTGTTCCAGCCAGTCGGCGTTCAGGAGATAAATCAGCGTCAGCGACTACAAAACCTTGCTCTATGGCATGGTTACGCATCAGTTGTAGAGTGAAGCTTTTGCCCGAACCATAGTTACCTATTATGAAGCGAAACGCTGCTACTCCTTCAGCTATATCATCAAGATTTTGTAATAGGCTTTTGAGTTCTTGTTCCCGACCTACTGCTATGTGTTCTAGTCCTACTCTTGGCACTACTCCTGCACTAAGAGAATTTATCAAAGTCGTGGATATTTTTTTCGAGATTTTGAGCTTTGCCATTAAGATCACCTTAATTCGTCATTCGTCATTCCCGGAGCGTTGGTCTTTCGCGCAGCGCCGCAAC
>CAZZXJ010000475.1:0-5587 GCA_964657905.1 uncultured Stigonema sp. | reverse complement strand
TAATTCGTAATTATCAACTCAATTACGAATAGGGAACGCTAATACTGATTTTGGATTTTAACCGCACCCTCGACGCAGGTAAAAGTGAGCCAATTCATGCAAGGTTTGAAAGAAAAGTTTGAATTTTGGAAGCGCCGACTAAAAAAGCGTCGTTCTCTATTATTCGTCTTTGGCTACAGCTTGGTGCTATCCATTACTCTGTTTAGTTGTCAAACACCACCAAATACTACTCAGCAGCAGGGAGTTTTACCTAAGAACACCGCGCAGCAAGTGGTGCGTATTGTTCGTTCAAAACAACTCACTGCTCTAGCAGTTCTAGAAAAGCAAGGCACTTTGGAAAAAAGATTAGCACCTCTAGGTTTTAAGGTACAGTGGCCTGAGTTTCTTGCTGGACCCCAACAGCTAGAAGCTATCAATGCAAACGGACTTGATATCGCACTCACGGCGGAGTCGCCTCCCCCCTTTGCACAGGCAGCAGGGACGCCTCTCGTATATCTAGCTGCTCTATACCCCAGTGGCAAATCAATCTCGCTTTTAGTTCCGGTAAACTCTCCCATTAAAAGTGTTGCCGACTTGAAGGGCAAAAAGGTTGCTTTCCAAAAAGCTTCTATTGGTCACTACCTCTTGGTAAAAGCGTTGGAGGCAGAGGGGCTGAAACTGAGTGATGTCCAATCAGTTTTTCTCACACCGCCAGACGCAAATGCGGCGTTTAGTCAGGCAAAAGTGGATGGCTGGTTTATTTGGGAGCCTTTCGTAACAAGAGCACAACAGCAGAAAGTAGGTCGTGTTCTTGTAGATGGCGGCAAGTTGCGGGATACTGGCAACTTTTACTCAACGTCACGCCAGTTTTATCAGGCTCACCCTGACGTCATCAAAGTATTACTGGAGGAACTGCAAAAAACCGAAATCTGGTCTAAGGATCATCCTCAAGAAGTTGCACAATTGCTTGCGCCTGTTACTCAGCTTGATGTACCCACATTGGAGAAAATGCACGACAAGTACGATTGGGGGCTGCGACCGATTACTAAGGAAATTATTAACAAGCAACAAGAGGTTGCAGACCTATGGTACAACCTAAAACTTATTCCCAAGAAGGTCAATGTGAGAGATGGGTTTTTGACACCTGAACAGTATGCCGAAATTACTCCCAAGGATGTGCTTGCTAAAAAGTAACCAATGCGCTTCGCACGGGAGTGAGAACTTTATCAATTTAGTCAATCAAGAAAGGAGATTATTATGCCTACTTTGACTTTAACGAATTTTAAAATCACTCCCATTGATGTACCTTTGGGAGCCGTGGTGACTGGGCTGGATGCAAGCCAACCTGTTGCACCTGAGGTGATTTTGCAACTGAAGCAAGGTCTGCGCGATTACCATATCTTGATTTTCAAAGAGCAAAAGCTTTCTGATGAGCAACTCTTAGACTTTGCATTTTACTTTGGCTCACTCTATGTACCACCAGATGATATTCCGGTGCTAGCTTCTAAACCTGGAGTTACTCCGGTGGTGATTCCAATTTCCAACGTTGATGGCGGCTACACTGGCTCTGGAGAGATTCCCTTCCATTCCGATCACCAGTGGACTCCCTATCCTTCAAGTGGATCGCTGCTTTATGCGCTTGAAGTCCCAGATCAAGGTGGAGATACCTATTGGTTAAATCTTAATTTGGCATATGAGACGTTAGATGAGTCAACGAAGCGACGGATTGCTGACTTGAAGTTGATTACGTACAACCCGTTTTTGCGAAATCCTGACGCCCCAAAAACTAGGTATCGTTTGGATCAAAGTATTCCCCCGATCAGTCCTGTCTTCCCCCATCCTTTGGTTCGGACTCACCCCGATAGTGGTAAAAAAATTCTCTCCCTGAGTCTAACTACTGAAGTCGAAATTGTCGGCATAGATCCGCACGCAGGAGCAGAATTGATCGAACAGTTGAGACAGCATCTGAATCAACCTCAGTTTTATTATCAACACAAATGGTCTGTGGGTGACATTGTTTACTGGGACAATCAAGCCACCCTGCACTATCGCCAAGCATTTGATCCGAATCAGCGACGGGTGATGAAGCGGGTCAGCCTTGCTGGTAGTCGTCCGTTTTAAGGTAAATGTTGCCAAATCCGATCTACTCCAACCACAACAAACGTGCTTCTTAGAGGTATCTCATGAGAAAAAATAAATTTAAGTTCAATTGGAAAAATCGCCAGGTTCATTCGTTAATTCCTTGGGCGGTACCTGTGCTGATCATTGTCTTTTGGCAGTTGTTCGCTTCTATAGGCGTGATTCCTACGAGAATTTTGCCTGCTCCTTTAGGTGTGTTAGATGCTGGAATCCGTTTAGCGAAGACTGGAGAATTATGGAGGAATATCGAGATCAGTGCGTACCGGGCAATCACGGGTTTCTTGGTTGGGGGGGCTATTGGGTTTGCCTTGGGCTTACTCAATGGTATTTCTCCTCTTGCGGAAAGGTTTTTGGATAGTTCGCTCCAGATGATCCGCAACATTCCTCATTTGGCTTTGATTCCCCTAGTAATTTTATGGTTTGGAATTGGAGACGAAGCTAGGTTATTTCTTGTCGCATTTGGTGTGATGTTTCCCATCTATTTGAATACCTTTCACGGCATTCGCAGTGTCGATCCAGGATTAATTGAGATGGGACTCGTTTACGGCTTAAATACTTGGGGTTTGTTCTGGAACATTATTCTTCCTGGTGCAATGTCCTCAATTCTAGTGGGCGTTCGCTATGCTTTGGGAATTATGTGGCTGACGCTCATCGTTGCAGAGACGATCGCCGCCGACTCTGGTATCGGTTACATGGCAATGAATGCAAGAGAATTTATGCAAACAGATGTGGTGGTGCTAAGCATCTTGCTGTATGCCTTGTTTGGTAAATTAGCAGATGTGATTGCCAGAGCCTTGGAAAATTACTGGTTGCAATGGAATCCTAATTATCAGAGCGCTTAGGTATGTATGGTATTTCGCGGCTGGTTTTAATAACTTTGATGACTTACAGCAGTTTTCACATAGATGAACCACACCGTTTGTAGGCCCTTCGACTGTGGTCTATTTACCTGAAAATTGCTGTAACTATAACGCAATACGGTTCAGTTAAGATAATTTCCCTACCGACAACTTATGTAGAGACGCGACCGGTCGCGTCTCTACACCGATTTAAATTCCTACCGATCAGCCCTAACTGAACCGTATTGAACTATAACGAACCGTATCGTCTAAGCTAGAAAACATCTAACCGCAGCTAAATTGGAGCTTGTGTCTATGTCATCGCAATTAACACAACAATTAGAGAACAACGTCTCTCAAACACAATCTCCCCTAAAAGTGCCTGTCACGCGCAGACGAAATCAGCGTTCCCATCAGGCAATTCTTACAGCAGCAGTTGAGTTACTACAGGAAAAAGGCTACGGAGATATTTGTATTGAGGCGATCGCCAATCGTGCAGGAGTAGGCAAACAAACTATCTATCGTTGGTGGTCTTCTAAAGCAGCAGTAATTATGGAAGCAATGAGTGCAAAAGCCACGCAGAATATTCCCACTCCAGATACAGGTTCGGTTAAACAAGACTTGTGTGAGATTCTGCAGCAACTATTTGCAATCCTGACAACAAAAACGACAAGGGAAGCTGTCACAGGACTGATTGCCGAGGCACAAAAGGATGCAACTTTCGCCTCATCATTTCGCGAGCAGTTTATTGAATGTCGCAGAGTCGCAACCCGTACAATTTTAGAGCGAGGTATAGCGCGAGGTGAACTACGCCCTGACTTGAATCTGGAATTGGTGATTGATGCGATTTATGGTCCTATCTGGTATCGGTTATTGTTAAAGCACGCGACATTAGATGATGCATTTGCCGAAGAATTAGTAAATTTTTTGATAGTGGGCATTCAGGCTTAGTTTTTAGCATTGAACTATTGAAGCGGAGCTTTTTATGGATAAGAATCTATTGTCATCAGGTGAAATATCTACCACTGAATCTGAACCGAACTTGCTGTGTGATGTGTTGGTTATAGGGGGTGGACCTGCGGGTACGTGGGCAGCTTGGAGTGCTGCTTGTGCTGGTCTAAATGTCGTTCTTGTCGATAAAGGATACTGTGGAACGAGTGGCTGTGCGGCAGCATCGGGTAACGGTGTGTGGTACATACCACCCGATCCCCAAGCGCGGGAAACTGCAATGGCTTCGCGGGAAGCTTTAGGAGGATTTTTAGCCAACCGCAACTGGATGCAAAGAGTTCTAGATCAAACCTATGTCAATGTTAATTTATTAGCCCAGTGGGGTTATCCCTTCCCGACAGACGACGAGGGTAATCCTTACAGGCGCAGTCTGCAAGGTCCAGAGTATATGCACTTAATGCGCAAGCAAGTCAAACGGGCGGGGGTAAAAATATTAGATAACAGTCCAGCTTTGCAACTTTTAGTAGATAGCGAGCAAAGAGTTGCAGGTGCGACAGGAGTTAACCGCCAAACTGGTAAGAAATGGCTTGTACGTGCTGGTGCAACAGTCATTGCAACAGGGGGCTGTGCTTTCCTAAGTAAAGCGCTTGGTTGCAATGTGCTCACGGGGGATGGTTACCTCATAGCGGCAGAGGCGGGTGCTGAGATGTCGGGGATGGAATTTTCCAACGCCTACGGCATTTGTCCTGCCTTTTCTTCTGTAACCAAAACCCTGTTTTACAACTGGGCAACCTTCACCTATGAAGATGGCACACCAATTCCGGGTGCAGGTTCTCAAAAGGGGCGTTCAGTCATTGCCGAGACTCTGTTAACACAACCTGTTTACGCCATCTTAGACCAAGCTACAGAAGAAATGCAGGTACATATGCGCAAAGCGCAACCCAACTTCTTCTTACCCTTTGATCGTGCTGGCATAGACCCCTTTACCCAATGTTTCCCCGTCACCCTCCGCTTAGAGGGAACTGTACGCGGTACAGGTGGCATCCGTATTGTTGATCGTACTTGCGCTACTACCGTACCAGGGTTATACGCTGCCGGCGATGCCGCAACGAGACAATTAATTTGCGGCGGATTCACAGGCGGAGGCAGTCACAATGCTGCTTGGGCCATATCTTCAGGTTACTGGGCAGGACAATCTGCTGCTGAATATGCCCGTGATTTAGGCACACAAGCAAACCAACGACGAGTCGAAGCTGTAGGCGAAGCAGGATTTACCTCTGGTAGTCAACACCAACTCAAAGCCGAAGAAATCATCCACGCCACCCAAGCAGAAGTTTTCCCCTACGATCGCAATTATTTCCGCAGCGAAACAGGATTAACCGAATCATTACAAAGATTAAATCACCTCTGGCAAGAAATTCGTACTCATAAAGCAGACGATCGTCATATTATCCGTGTACGAGAAGCAGCCGCAATGGTAGCCACAGCCAGATGGATGTACAGCAGCGCCAAAGAACGCAAAGAAACTCGCGGAATGCACAGACACCTAGACTATCCCCAACAAGATGATAACCAAAAACATTACCTAATTACTGGTGGCTTAGATTGCGTCTGGGTCAAAGCCGCAGAATTAGAAACCAGGGAACTCTCAATAGCTAATAGTAACAATTAGCAATCAACAA
>CAZZXJ010000474.1:1477-5593 GCA_964657905.1 uncultured Stigonema sp. | reverse complement strand
CAATACATCAATATCTGAATCTGGTCTTGCGTCCCCTCTCGCTTGAGAACCATAGAGGATAATTTGGACTAGCCGCTCACAGTAAAGGGTCTCAAGGTAACGACGTAGCTCAGCTAGGATTTCTGATAGTTTCTCATGAGTTAAAGCTTTCATAGTAACAGCTTAATCTCAGCAGATTCTCCCAATGCTTCGTTGACTACAATCAGCTTCCCCTGTTCATCAGCCCCTAATTGCTGATTGGCATTCAGCAGCTCAATTCCATAAATCGTTCCATCTGGGGCAATGTCCACATTCATTTCTTCACTGACTTGAATTGTCTCTACCTGCACCGTTTTTTCTCGGAGGTAAATATAAGCTACGTTGTATCTTGTATCGTAGGTAATTTTCATGGAATTTTTCCCTTAAAAGTATTTGACGATTACAGTAATAACTAACCAGTCTTCCCCTTCTTGAACTGCAATTGCCTCAACTTTCTTTGTGGTATAAACTTTCCCATTCCACTCAGCATTGAAAGGAAAATTACGCCTAAATTCAGTTCTACCAAATTTAGCGGGAAAGGTGACACCGCCAACAACCGTGGCAATAACTTCTTCCTCAGTTGCTCCACGCTCTATTAATCGTGCTTGAGCATGGGGATGTAACCTAACGCTCACGAGACGGCTTCCTCATATAGCAATCCGACTGAATTTGTGAAATTTTGTTAAAGGATTAAGAAAGGGGCAATAGACGGCACTTTTGTTTCTCGTGCTTCTGCCTCTTTCAGGAAAGGCAATTCCAGAGCTAGAGGGAGGCTCCGCCTCCAGAAGGCATTCCCAGGCAGTAGCCCGGGAACGAGAAAAAAAGCCCATCTTTGCTTGGGGGGACGGTTTAGGGGCGGGGTTCTCTATCAAACTTCTGGCTCTATCCCTGCTGCCCGCAATTGTGCGGCAAGTCGCTCAGCACGTTGCCGTTCTTGTTCAGCTAATTCGGAACCCCATACTAGGAGATGTCCTTGTTCGTCCCACCATCGCAACCAATATCCTGTGCGATTTCCACGAGTTCCTTGCCATAAGCCAAGGTAGAGATTCATTTCTGCTATCCAGTGGCGGTTATTTTCATCAGGTGCTTGCAGTAAATATTGCCCTGCGTTAACTAATCGATAAACTTCCAGACTGCCTGTATCTGGTTCCAAGATGACGTAGTTCGGTACTTTTAAGATGCGCTCGTAGAAAAACCACTTTCCTGGGGGATAAGTTGGTTTGATGGAATACTCCGTACCATCGGTATCCGAAATAAATTCCATCACAATCACTGGCATATCTCCCTGTAGCTGTGGCGTGTAGCTGCGTTTCACCTCTTCTCGTGCAACGCGGATGCTAGGCACGTATGCCCAATCGGGAGCTTTAATGACAATTCTGCCATTCATAGTAGCGCAGATGCCGTAATTCGTTGGAGTCAGAGCTTTTTCGGGTAATCTACCAGTAATTTCCAAACTTTCGGTTAAAGCTGCGGCAAGAGGAGGCTGGTTGATGTTATCCACTGGCTCGTCTGGTAGTACGTAATCATCAGGTAATTTTTCCCAAGTTATTTGGTAGTCCAGGGTGGCGATCATAGTGGGTTTTCCTTTGGGTATTCTGGTGAGGTTAATTAATTATTAGGAAAACTTTTAATATGGAAGGGTTGGGGATGAGTTCTCCTCCTCGTCCGGTTCTAAATCACTATCTTCCAGGTTTTGGTGCGGCAGCGCTGCAATAATTGCATCTATGACCTTTGACACTGGCAAAATTTCGATATCAAGGTCGGGGTATTTTTGCCCCTTAGGCACGATCGCTCGTTTAAATCCCAGTTTTGCCGCTTCTTTTAACCGCAGTTCCATTTGCGACACTGAGCGGACTTGTCCTCCTAACCCCACTTCCCCAATTAATACGGTGCCAGGATCGACAATGCGATCGCGGAAACTGGCGACGATGGCGATCGCGACTCCCAAATCCACTGCTGGTTCTTCTACATTCAACCCGCCTGCGGAAGCAACATAGGAATCTAATTTCGACATGGGAATTCCCACTCGTTTTTCTAATACTGCTAGAATTTGCACTAGGCGGTTGTAGTCCACACCAGTAGAGGCACGACGCGGGGAAGCGTAGGAGGTGGGACTTACTAAAGCCTGCAACTCCACGACAATGGGGCGAGTGCCTTCGCAAGCTACTACAATCGCCGTACCAGGAGCGGGATCGTCACGGTTGCCTAAAAATAGCTCTGAGGGGTTGAGCACTTCTCGCAGTCCATGATCCACCATTTCAAAAATGCCGATTTCGTGAGTAGCGCCAAAACGATTTTTTACTGTCCGTAATAACCGATGAGACGCAAAGCGATCGCCTTCAAAATACAACACCGTGTCAACTAAGTGTTCTAAAACTTTTGGTCCGGCAATCGCCCCTTCTTTGGTGACGTGTCCCACAATTAACATTGTGATATCCTCGTGCTTCGCCACCTTCATCAAAGCCGCTGTACATTCCCGCACTTGGGCTACAGAACCGGGTGCAGAAGTCAGAGCCGGAAAGAACACCGTTTGAATACTATCAATCACCGCCACATTCGGTTTCAGTGAGTCTATTTCCCGCAAAATCTCTTCCAAATCTGTTTCCGGTAATACGTACAAATCTGCACCAATACTTTCAGCTGTTTGTGGTTGCGGAATCTCTTCTACTGTGCCATTCTCACTACTCAGTACCTTTGGGACTTTTCCCACCCCTAAGCGCAAAGCTCTTAATTTTACTTGTTGTCCTGATTCTTCACCCGAAACGTAGAGGATGCGGTATCTTTGTGCCAGCTGATTAGATACTTGCAATAGTAGCGTAGATTTACCAATTCCTGGATCGCCGCCAATCAGCACCATAGAACCGGGGACAACTCCACCGCCCAGCACCCGATCTAGTTCTTCATAACCAGACTCCCAACGGGTTACTTGGCGATCGCTAATTTGGTCAAATGTCAACGATGCTCGTGCCTTAGCTGGTTTTTTGGTAGATTTGCCGTTGCTTTGCTGGGCGTGCCAACTACTGACTCCCCGACTTGGTATATCTGTCGATGACTGTATACTAATCTCTTCTTCCAGGGAATTGTAGGTGCCGCAGGCTGGACACTTGCCAAACCATTGGGGAGAATCTGCGCCACATTGGTGACAAACGAAATGGGTCTTTGGCTTTGCCATTCTTAATCTTATTAAATAATCTTTATTTTTCCGAAATTCTTAGATTCCACTAAAATCCAGTATTAGTAGTAGATGCAGGTTTTTCCCAATCAATTGGTGGAATGATATCTTAATAATATGATAGTAAAAATTAATCATGAAAAATTTTAGTTAAGGAGCGTTGAAAAAAATTGGAAAGTCATAAAGAAAAAATTCTGGTGGTAGACGATGAAGCCAGCATCCGCCGGATTTTGGAAACGCGCCTTTCCATGATTGGCTATGACGTGGTAACGGCAGGGGATGGTGAGGAAGCTTTGGACACTTTTCGCAAAGCTGAACCGGACTTGGTTGTTTTGGATGTGATGATGCCAAAGCTAGATGGCTACGGCGTGTGTCAAGAATTACGTAAGGAATCAGATGTCCCTATTATTATGCTAACAGCATTGGGAGACGTGGCTGATCGAATCACTGGTCTGGAGTTGGGTGCTGATGACTACGTGGTTAAACCATTTTCCCCTAAAGAGCTAGAAGCCCGCATTCGCTCAGTGTTGCGGCGGGTAGACAAAACCGGTGCGAGTGGTATCCCCAGTTCTGGGGTCATCCATGTTAGCAATATCAAAATTGACACGAATAAACGGCAAGTCTACAAAGGCGATGAGCGCATTCGGTTAACTGGTATGGAGTTTAGCTTACTAGAGTTGTTAGTGAGCCGGTCTGGAGAAGCTTTTTCCCGTTCGGAAATTTTGCAGGAGGTTTGGGGATACACACCAGAACGCCATGTGGATACTCGTGTGGTAGATGTGCATATCTCCCGTCTACGAGCAAAGTTAGAGGACGATCCCAGTAACCCAGAATTAATTCTTACCGCCAGAGGTACAGGTTATCTGTTCCAACGGATTCTTGAATCAGGGGAGGAGTAAATGATGAATTATGAATTATGAATTATG